>JAUVYH010000166.1 GCA_030603165.1 Fidelibacterota bacterium | reverse complement strand
AAGTCATCGCAAAATAATTTTTAATCTTTTCACACTGACCAAAACCCCGATAGAGAACGAGAAAAATTATGTTATCTAAACTAAGAGAAATATTCAAAAATTATAAAGAGATTGACGCCGTTTACTTATTTGGTTCACAAGTAACTGGTAAATTGCACCCCGAAAGTGATATCGATTTAGGTATTGTAACTGAAGTTGACGATTTGAAAAAAAGGAAATTAGATATTTTGGAAGACCTGGCAAAAGCTGGATTCTGTAATGTTGATCTTGTTTTTTTTGACGAGGCAGATATTACTCTAAAATTTGAGATTATCCACAAAAATTTTATAATTTATAAAAAATCGGACTTCGATCAGGGAGAGATTTTCTCTAATATTATCAGAAAATATTTGGATTTTTACCATTACCTCGAATTACAAAGAAAATCATACAAAAAAAGGCTATTAAATGGTTAGAGTAGAAGTTATAAGAAAACGGTTAAATAAACTCGACGAATATCTTTCTATTTTAAAGAATATGAAAGAATGTAATTATGAAGAATTCGTATCTAATCCGGAAAAATACGGAAGTGTGGAGAGATTTTTACAACTATCTATTGAAACAATAAATGATATTGGTAATCATATAATTGCAGATCTCAATTTAGGTGTTATAAATTGGTATAGCGATATTCCCGATATATTAAATCAAAAAGGATATATCGACGATGATCTGAAAAATGTCTGGATTCGTATGATTGGTTTTAGAAATACTCTTGTTCACGACTATATCGAAGTTGATAGAAAAATAGTATTCCATACGTTGCAAAATAATTTATATGACTTCAAACGAATTGAAAAAGCATTAGCCAATTTCCTTTGAAACTCCCTAACACAAGTGTTCTTAAACTAACCTGTTTAATTCATAAATCTTGCCACTCCCGTAGTTATCGCCAAATGGCAAGTCAAGTATTTTTTTACAAGATGTTTAACCATGATTAATCACCTCCACATATTGTTTAACAACATATTTTGCGATTCCAGTAACATTGTGAAGAACTCAGCCGTTTTATGGGTCGGTCTGAAATAATCACAAACATTCGCCAACTAAAAGATGAAGCCTGAATATCGAAAATATCTGCAGCAAATCGCTGCTTTTAATCGCTGGGAAATGAAAGAACGGCGTAAACTTACTGCCCGGAAACGCCTGGATCAGTTTCTTGTTTTGTACGATCTGAACCGCTATTTCTCCGCTGAACAAAAAGAACGTTTTCATCGCGAGCACCTGGAAGGACTTATCGAAGTTCAAAAACTGTTAATGAAGTATGTTTGTAATGACGGAGAACGATAACTGGAAACGGGTGTATCAGATTTCAGGCGTCAGAAATAACGGTATGGATTCAATTAATTATCTAACATTTAGGAACTATTTATGAAAATTCCCTTACTTGATCTAAAAGCGCAGCTCGATACGATTCACGATGAGGTAAAAATCGCAGTTGATGATGTTCTGGAATCAACGCGCTATATTATGGGACCGAAAGTCACAGAACTTGAAGAAAAGGTTGCCGATTATTGCGGAGCGAATTTTGCCGTCGGCGTCTCGTCCGGGACCGATGCCCTATTAATTTCCCTGATGGCGCTGGATGTAAAACCCGGTGATCTGATTCTGACGACGCCTTATTCCTTTTTCGCTACTGCCGGAGTTGTATCCCGGCTGAATGCAATTCCCGTATTTGTGGATATCGATCCCGATACATACAATATCGATCCGGAAAAACTGCGGGAATGGTTTCAAAAGAATCCCGATAAAACCGGTAAGGTAAAAGCCATTATCCCGGTGCACCTGTACGGTCAATGTGCGGATATGGATCCAATATTGGAATTGGCTAATCAATACGGCATACCTGTAGTTGAGGACGCCGCCCAGGCGATAGGATCGCGTTACCCGTCCAAAGATGGCGTAAAACGGGCTGGTTCCTTAGGTACAATGGGCTGCTTTTCCTTTTTTCCCAGTAAAAATCTGGGAGGCATTGGCGATGGCGGTATGGTGACGACAAATGATGAACAGGTGGCGGAAAAATTGATCAAATTGCGCAATCATGGTTCTCACCCGAAGTATTTTCATGCCATGATCGGCGGTAATTTCCGGCTGGACCCGATTCAAGCGGCAGTATTATTAGTAAAATTAAAGCATCTTGATGCCTGGCATGCCGGTCGGCAGAAAAACGCCGAATTTTATGATGAGCATTTCACCGTTGTAACACTAAAGAAACCGGTTATTGCATACCGGCGGGATTATCACATTTACAATCAGTATATTCTGTCCGTACCGGAAAAACGTGATGAACTGCGCAAACATCTTGCCGCCAATGACGTCGGTCATGAGGTTTACTATCCGGTGCCATTTCATCTGCAGGAGTGTTTCCGTTACCTGGGTTACAAAAAAGGCGATTTTCCCAATAGCGAATATGCCGCTAAACATATCATTGCTTTGCCGATTTATCCGGAGCTGACAGATGCGATGAAAAAATATGTGGTAGAGAAAATAGAAGAGTTTTATGTGTAATAGGTATATGGTATTCCTTATACCCACTATACTCCCTATACCTTATATCCCTATACCCTATCCCAAACAATGAGAGTGAACATTTATGAAAAGTGACAACAATTTCTTTGTACATGAAAGCAGCTATGTTGACGGTAACGTCGAAATTGGCGAGGGAACAAAAATCTGGCACTTTTGCCATATTCAATCGGGATCGAAAATCGGCAGGAAAGTTTCCATTGGACAAAACGTCAATGTGGGCGGTAATGTCACCATTGGCAATTTTGTCAAGATTCAGAATAATGTATCGGTCTATGAGGGTGTTACACTGGAAGATTATGTTTTCTGCGGACCATCTATGGTATTTACAAATGTGATTGATCCCCGCTGTAAATATCCGCAAAGAGGTTCGGAATTTTATCACAAGACTCTGGTAAAAGAAGGTGCCTCCATTGGTGCAAACGCCGTGATTGTCTGCGGCAATACGGTCGGGAAGCATGCTTTCATCGGAGCGGGGGCGGTTGTCACCAGGGATGTTCCTGATTTTGCCCTGATGGTTGGTGTGCCGGCTAAACAAAAAGGCTGGGCTTGCGAATGCGGAGAGATTTTACCAAAATTCGACAATGAGGTAAAGTGTCCGCGATGTGGGATAGAGTATGTACTTGACCACGGATTATTGAGAATGATTGTTAAATAGTTTGTATATTTGTTTGTAAAGTAGTTGTAGGAGAACGACCATAAAACAAACAATACAAACAACAATACAAACAACAATATAAACAACAATATAAACAATCATATAACAACTATACAAACAACAATATATGAGCCGTCATTGGAAAGATCTCGTAGTTTGGCAATTAAGTCATCAAATGGTTTTAGATATTTATAAGATGATTTCTTCATTTTCACCTGAAGAAAAATACTCCTTATGTGATCAGATAAAAAGAGCCGCTATCTCGATTCCTAATAATATCGTTGAAGGCCATTCGAAGAACAGCACAAAAGATTTTATCCGGTATTTATATATTTCAAGAGGTTCATTAGAAGAGCTCCGATACCTATTATTTCTCTCATCGGATTTAAAATTTATCCCTGAAAATGAATATCTTGAATACGAGAAACGATTGACGACCATCAGTGTGAAACTCAATAACCTGATCCATTCCCTCAAATCGTAAACAACAATACAACCATCATATAACAACAATACAACAATCATACAACCATTAGATAACAACAATAAAAACCATTATATAACCAACTAATTCCAACCAAACTAGAAACGGTTTTAAGATTATGAAAAACATTGCATTAATCGGTTGCGGTCGTATTTCCGGGAAACACCTGGAATCTATCAGTCAGTTAAAAAATGACCTGAAACTGGTCGCTGTTTGTGATATTGTTAAAGAGCGTGCCAAAGATGCCGGTGAAAAGTACGGTGTGGACTGGTACACAGATTACCAGAAAATGTTCGGGCGTGACGATATCGATGTAGTCTCAATCTGCACACCGAGCGGTTTGCATCCGGAACACGGGATCGCAGCAGCCAAACGCGGTATCCATGTCGTATCGGAAAAACCGATGGCGATTACTCTGGAAAGAGCGGATCAGCTGATCCATACCTGCGATCAGGAAAAAGTACAACTCTTTGTCGTTAAACAGAATCGTCTGAATACCACAATGCAGCTGTTGAAGCGCGCTGTGGATAAAAACCGTTTCGGCAAGATTTACATGATCCAGTCCAATGTTTTCTGGCAACGTCCTCAGAGTTATTACGATATGACGAAATGGCGCGGCACATGGGAATTTGACGGCGGATCCTTCATGAACCAGGCAAGTCATTATGTCGATGCTATCCAGTGGCTGATCGGTCCGGTTGAATCGGTTATTGCGGAAACCGCAACATTAGCGCGTCATATAGAGACCGAAGATACCGGTTCGGCAATATTGAAATTCCGTAATGGCGTCATCGGCACGATTAACGTAACCATGCTGACCTATCCCAAAAATTTTGAAGGATCGATTACTATTTTGGGTGAGAAGGGAACCGTAAAAGTTGGCGGCGTTGCCGTAAACCATATCGATAAATGGGAATTCGAAGAGTATGATGATGATGACCGGTTAATAGAAGAGTCCAATTACAATCCGCCTAATATCTATGGTTTAGGACATCTGCCTTATTATCAAAATGTCATTGCGGCGTTAAAAGGAGAAACAGAAGCCGATACCGATGGTCGCAGCGGTCGCAAGAGCCTGGAGCTTATCATCGCAGTCTATAAATCAGCACAAACAGGTAAAAAAGTCGCTCTTCCTTTAAAATTATAGATCAAGATCAAGACTAAGATTAAGGCTAAGATCAAGACTAAGACTAAGATTAAGATTGAGAGAGAGATTTAAAAGTTTATGTGCCAATTGGAACTATACTTATCAATAACTAGAATTTTAATATCGATCTTAAAGTGAAACATGTATAAAGAGGCTTTTGGTCGTCAACCAAATCATTGTATCTCTCAAGAATTCATAAACCTCAACCTCAATCTTAACCTTGATCTCGATCTTAAACTGAACCATGTATAAAAGAAGCCTTTGGTCGTAATCATATAGCTGATAAGATAAAATTTTACTATTATACACATGGATCGGCGATGGAAACACAAAGTCACCTGGAATATGGAAAACGAGTGAATTATCTTGATCCGGACAGCGTTGATAAAATGGACATTCAAATCCGTAATTTGATTCTCAGTATCAATCAGATGATTGTTACACTCAAATCAAAATCTTAATCTCAACCTTAACCTCAACCTTAATCTCAACCTCGTCTCAAAGGAGCATTTATGAATGATGTAAAAATCGGTGTAATTGGTCTCGGCTATGTCGGCTTACCCTTAGCCGTCGAATTCGCTAAAATATTTCCTGTTATCGGTTTCGATATCAATGCAGATCGTGTTAAGGAACTTCAGAATGGTCACGACAGCACCCTGGAAGTCGCAGACGCGAACCTCAAGTCCGTTCTTGTTGATAACAATCCGGCATCAAAAGCAAACGGCTTATATCTCACAGACCAATTAGATGATATTCAGCTTTGTAACTATTACATCGTCACTGTACCCACGCCTATTGACGATTACAAACGCCCCGATCTGACGCCTCTGCTTAAGGCTTCCGAAACTGTAGGCAAAGTGCTGAAAAAGGATGATATTGTTATCTATGAATCCACGGTCTATCCCGGCGCTACGGAAGAGGATTGCGTACCTATACTGGAACGGATCAGCGGATTGACCTTCAACATAGATTTCTTCGTCGGATTTTCACCGGAACGCATCAATCCCGGCGACAAGGAACATACTTTTACAACTATAAAGAAAGTCACTTCCGGCTCAACGCCTGAAGTGGCGAAAAAGGTGGACGATTTATATAAAACAGTGGTCACCGCCGGCACTCACCTGGCGCCGTCGCTAAAAGTTGCCGAAGCCGCCAAGGTGATCGAAAATTCCCAGCGTGATCTCAATATCGCATTCGTCAATGAACTTGCCAAAATCTTCAATATTATGGGTATCGATACTCTCGACGTCCTGAAAGCAGCCGGCAGCAAATGGAACTTCCTGAATTTCCGACCCGGTCTGGTAGGTGGTCACTGCATCGGCGTGGATCCCTATTACCTGACCCATAAAGCCCAGGCAATTGGCTATCATCCCGAGGTGATCCTTGCCGGTCGCCGCATCAACGATTCCATGGGTAACTACGTTGCCGGACAGGTAGTTAAACTAATGATCAAAAAAGGTCATACGGTTGCCGGCGCAAAAGTGCTGGTATTGGGGATTACCTTTAAGGAAAACTGCCCGGATATCCGCAACTCCCGCGTCATCGATGTCGTTACCGAATTACGGGATTTCGGCTGTGATGTGGATATTTATGATCCCTGGGCAAACAGTGAGGAAGTCAAAAAAGAGTACGGAGTTGATTTAATAGATATCGATATACAGGATAAAAAATATAAGCAATATGAAGCGGTGATTTTGGCAGTGGCGCACAATCAATTTAAAGATATAGATATCAAACAGTTTGAAAACGGACAGACGGTCGTATATGATGTAAAAGGGATATTGAAGCAGTTTGATAACCGCTTGTAAAAACTAATAAAATCATAAGTATCAAATCCAAATAATCAAACAAACTTCAATGACTAAAACGATAAAATAATGAGTACTCTAATAATTTGAAATTTGAGATTTCTGAATAATGCAATTTATTGATAAACCAACTTCGCTGAAAAAACTCTGGGACAATCGCCGGACGAATTATGTCGAACTTATGAAATTTGCAATTGACATCGAAAACAATTGGATCGCCATTGATGGTGAAATGCATTCCGATTGTGAAACCATGCTTCTGGAAAAAGGTTCAAAACAAGAATATGTCTGGGGCGGTAATATATATCCTGAGAACAGCGGCTCCGATTTTACTGAATTCAGCTCGTTTATTAACATCCGTCCCTCACAGGATAACCCCGGCATGGAATTACTCAATCCGGAAATACGTGGTAAGATAATAGAAATCATTCAACAGCTGTTATTACTCTGATGTACCCATTGCGTTATCACACATTTTC
>JAUVYH010000092.1 GCA_030603165.1 Fidelibacterota bacterium | reverse complement strand
TGATTTTTCTATCAATTGATAGAAAAAAATCCCACTGGGATTTTGGCCGGCATCCCAGTGGGTGGTATAACTTCCACCGGGTTGAAGTTTGTTTATTAATACATCTATTTCTTGTCCGATAACATTATATACCGAGAGCCGGATAGTACCTGGAGCCGGCAGGTAATATGTAATTTTTGTAGTCGCATTAAACGGATTGGGGTAATTCTGATAAAGCCAAAACTCATTTAAATAATTTATCCCATCTTTAATTTTATTTTCAATATCATAAGTATAAATATAAGTTTTTCCTATTCCAATAGGATTAGGTCCTTGTGAATATTGGCCTCTTTCTCCAATAATAATGTCCTTTTTTCCATCGTTATTTAAATCTCCTAAGAACTCAATAGTAGAACCAAAATAATAATGCGGCGTTTTCCCTGCAATGGAGTAATCCGGTATCGTATCAGTGTTAATCGCACCTAGATACATTCTAAATTCACCTGCATACAATTCACTAGCCTGGGCTATTCCAATTAATATATCATTATAGCCCTCACAATTTATATCTCCACCTGTTATATATGTAAAATTACCAAACCATTCTCTCCCATAGGATATTTCTAATAAAATATTTTCATCTTCACCAGAAATAACTCTGAAACAATCCCATGCCATAATTCCAACATCCGGATAGTCATCGCCATTCACATCACCGAGTCCGGCTACAACTATGCCATAATCAAGCATCGTTGAATCACCAATAAACACCTCAGCATTTGTGAACCCTATCTCATTGCCACCATAAATGAGGTATGCTTTTCCCGGATTATCCGCAAGACTTTGCGGCGCTCCTATGATCACATCATCAAAACCATCCTTATTAACGTCCCAGGCATTAGAAACCGACCAACCCAGCATGTCAAAATGATCCGGGCCTTCAATTAATACATCGTAAATGGTATCCATCTCCGCACCACCAAAATAAATGTAGGTTCTACCATGCGCATCGTAATCATCATTCGGTGCACCAACAATTATATCATCATAACCGTCATTATTCATATCGCCTGCAAAGGAAACAGAATGACCAAAATGATAATACCAGCCGACCTGCTCATCCCAGTTACCCACAACTAATTCAAGATCGGGAATCGTGTCCATATCAGCGCCGCCAAAATACACATAAGCCGCACCGGCGCGCGCTACACTTTTATCGGGATATAATGGCCCAACCCAACTGTCTGAAGCGCCGATAATAATATCCGGATAGCCGTCGCCATTCACATCGCCTCTACCGGCTACCGAACATCCGAAACGAGTATATTCTTTCTCATCTACAAATGTTAAATCCGTAATAGTGTCAAAGGGAGCGCCGCCGAAATAGAGTTTGGCATATTCTCCCCCCGGCGCTCCTATCAGGACATCATCGTAGCCGTCACCGTTGACGTCGCCTACGCCGGCGACGATACTGAACTCATCACCGACTGAATCTCCACTCATAGTCGCCAGCAAATGAAATCCCTCTTCCGCAGAGGCTATTCCAAACCAAAAGGCTAATATTAAAAAACAGCCAAATGAGCGGAACTTCTTTTTCATTTTGTCCCCTTTTTTCGAGTAATCCTGATCGAAGTTATACCACCCCACATCGAATGTCAAGTTTTTTTTTGCATTAATACAGATTTTAATCCAAACTATGCCACAATGAAAAATCGATCAAATGAATGCGATATAATTGTAATCGGCGGAGAGCCCGCCGGGATAATGAATAGCGCCGATAAACACCGTTGGGAATAATCCGCCGACACTATTTTTCCTTCTTTTTTAATGAGAACATACTATATTTTAGTTTCAATTCTCCGTGCAGTAATATAATTTACTGAACAGATAAGATATTTAAATTGTTGATCATTGCTCTTTTAATTCAGTCGTCGATTTGAGATCCCTCGGAAACCGGTTCATAAAATGGTTTCCCTGATTGTTTATGGCTTAGACCGTCTTACTCCATATAAGTCATTAATACTCTATAATCACCTCCCTAAAAAGTTTCGGAATAAGACTTATAAAGTGTATTCACAATCGATGCATGACACAAACAGGCGGAAAGGCCTTACATGAAAATATTTAAATTCGGCGGTACATCTGTCGGAAAACCCGAAAACCTAAAGATTATCTGCGAGATCCTCGAAAGAGAAATCATTAAAGGCACCGAACCGGCAGCCGTTTTTTCGGCATTATCAGGCGTCACCAATCAATTAATTGATATAAGCAGGTTAGCCGCGAAAAAAGATCTCGCTTACCGGAATCTCCTGGAAAAGCTGCGCCTGCGGCATATCCGGTTTGTCGAAACGTTATTTCCCCCACCGGAGCAAAAAAACATCGCCACAGAAATCGATGCGCTAATCAACGAATTGCAGGAAATCGTGCATGGGGTCTATTTGCTCAAAGAACTTTCCGACCGGTCAAAAGATCTCATAATGAGTTTTGGAGAACGTCTTTCCGCCAAAATTATTGCGGCTTACGGAAAAACGCGCGGGTTGTCTACTCAATATGTGGATGCCCGGGAGATAATTGTTACGGATGACAATTTTGGTTTAGCCAGAATTCTGCCGGAAATTACAATCTCCAAAATACAAGACTATTTCCAAAATAACCCCGGCTTAAAAATTATCACCGGCTTTATTGCCGCCACAGAGGAGGGTGTGACAACCACTCTTGGTCGCGGTGGTTCGGATTTTACGGCATCAATCATCGGCGCAGCTCTTAATGTCGAAGAAATCCAGATCTGGACCGATGTAAACGGCGTCATGTCGGCCGACCCGGGCAAGGTCAGAGAAGCCTTTTCTCTCCATGAAATCAGTTATGAAGAAGCGATGGAACTCAGTCATTTCGGCGCCAAGGTATTGCACCCGCCCACAATTCAGCCGGCCATGGACAAGAATATATCAATCCGAATCATGAACACTTTCAATACGGATTTCCCCGGAACGCTCATCCGTAAAACACCCTCCGGCAATGGTGGCTTAGTCAAAGGGATTACGTCTATCGATAATATATCGCTGCTGACCCTTCAAGGCAGCGGCATGGTTGGTGTAACCGGTGTATCTTCGCTCCTGTTTGGCGCTCTGGCCGGCGCCGAGGTCAATGTAATTTTAATATCCCAGGCCTCCTCGGAACATTCGATTTGTGTCGCCATTACTCCTCAATCTGTTAAAAAAGCCAAATCGGCTATTGAAGCCGAATTTTCTCTGGAAATTAAGGCTCATATAATTGATCCTGTTATCGTCGAAAATGACCTGACGATTATTGCCGTCGTCGGCGAGCGTATGCGCAAAACCACAGGGTTAGCCGGGCGGCTATTTAATGCTCTCGGCGAAAAGGCGATTAACGTTGTCGCCATCGCCCAGGGTTCTTCCGAGCTAAATATCTCCATAGTAATTGATAAAAAAGATGAAATAATCGCCTTAAATGCCGTTCATGACGCCTTTTTTGCCAAAACAACCCGGCTCAACCTGTTCATTTTCGGCGTTGGTCTGATCGGATCGACCCTGCTGGAGCAGATCAAATCCAACTATACTCCACTCCGGGAAAATCATCTTTTAGAACTTAATGTCGTCACCCTGGCCAATAGCCGCAAAATGATTTTTAATGAAGACGGCATTGACCTGGAATCCTGGCGTGCCCGGTTGGATCAATCAGAAACCAAAACGGACATAAAACTGCTTCTGAATGACATCAGGCGTCTGAACCTGACAAACAATGTTTTTGTCGATTGCACCGCGAGTGCCGACATTGTTAAATATTATGCAGATATTCTATCGGCACGGACATCTATCGTCGCCGCCAATAAACACGGCAATACGGGTTCCTACTCCCGGTATCTAAAATTTCACCAGCTTGCCAAAGATCAAAATGTCCATTTTCTTTACGAAACCAACGCTGGCGCCGCATTGCCGATTATCAGTACTTTACGAGATATGATCAATTCCGGCGACAGGATCATCAAAATAGAGGCTGTTTTATCAGGAACGATCAGCTACATTTTCAATAATTTCCTGCCGGGCAGACGATTCAGCGCCATTGTGCGGGAAGCCAAAGCCAAAGGCTATACCGAACCCGATCCCCGGGAAGACCTCAGCGGACTGGACTTTGCCCGGAAACTGCTGATCCTCTCCCGTGAAATCGGTCTGCCCAAAGAGTTGTCGGATATCAAAATCGAGCCGATCCTGCCGGATAAATGTCAACAAGCCGATTCCCTAAACGATTTTTTTATTGAATTGGAAAAGTCTGATGAATACTTCGATAAATTGATCGAGCGGGCTGCCGCCAAAGGCAGGGTCTTGCGCTATATCGCCGCCATTGAAAACAGACAGGCCGAAATTAAACTGGAGGAAGTGGACGCATCCCATCCTTTCCATTCCCTCAGAGGCACCGACAATATCATCGCGTTTACCACTAACCGTTATTCTGAAAACCCGTTGGTGATCAAAGGCGCCGGAGCCGGAGCGGAAGTGACCGCCGCCGGCGTGATGGCCGATATCTTTAAAATCGCCAACGCCGTAATCAAGAAAAGGAGCTTCTAATGAAAATACCCGTCGGTATCCTGGGCGCCACCGGAAGTGTCGGCCAGAAATTTATTCAACTGCTCACCAATCATCCCTGGTTTGAAATCACCTTTCTCGGCGCGTCGGAGCGTTCCACCGGAAAGACCTATAAAAATGCCGTCAACTGGTTTATGACGGAACCGGTCCCCAAACAAATCGCCGAAATGACTGTCGGAAATTGTACGCCGGGCGCCGACTGCCGGGTCGTTTTTTCCGGGCTTGATGCCGGGGTCGCCGGAGAAATTGAAGAAAATTTTGCCCGAGCCGAGTATATTGTTTTATCTAATTCCAGAAATCACCGATTCGATCCCGATGTGCCTCTGCTGATCCCGGAAGTCAACGCCGATCACCTCGAACTGATCAACCGGCAGACCTATGGCAAAGGCTGCATCGTCACCAATCCCAACTGTTCCACAATCGGGCTGGTCATGGCGATTAAACCCATGATTGATCTCTTCGGAATTGAACTACTCAATGTCGTGACCCTGCAGGCTCTTTCGGGCGCCGGTTATCCCGGTGTGGCGTCATTGGATATCATTGATAATATTGTTCCCTATATCGGCAGTGAAGAAGAGAAGATCGAAACCGAGCCGTTGAAAATTCTAGGCAGAATTGAAAACGGTTCCGTAAAAATGCTCGAAATGACTATCAGCGCCCAGTGTAACCGGGTAGCTGTTCTGGACGGTCATACCGAATGCGTTTCCGTAAAATTAAAACAACCCGCCATAGAAACAGAAATCATCACCGCCTGGCAAGAGTTCACCGCACTGCCCCAGAAACTAAACCTCCCCACTGCACCCAAACACCCAGTCTATTATTACGAACAGGACAACTATCCCCAGCCCAAACTACACCGCAACGTCGATAAGGGCATGGCGGTTCACGTCGGACGACTGCGCAAAGACCCGATCTTCGATTATAAATTCATTGTGATTTCACACAATACCGTTCGTGGAGCCGCCGGTTGCGCAATTCTAAATGCGGAAATGATGCTGAAAAAAGGGTATATTCCGTCATGCTGAAATCGGTTACCGTATTCGCCCCGGCGACCGTCGCCAATGTCGGCTGCGGATTTGACATATTCGGGTTCGCCGTCAATGTACCCGGTGACATCGCCAAAGTAACTCTGCGCGAGGCGCCGGGCGTTGACATCGTCCGCATCACCGGCGACGACGGACGCCTGCCAAAATCGGCTGAAAAGAATACCGCCGGATTTGCCGCCTTGCGCTATCTCAAAACCATTAAATCAAATCAGGGCGTCGAAATCGAATTGCATAAAAATTTACCCCTCGGCAGCGGCATGGGTTCCAGCGCCGCCAGCGCAGTTGCCGTCCTTTTCGCCATTAACCACCTTTTCGAACATGCGCTTTCAAAACACGAATTACTTCCCATCGCCATAGAGGCGGAAAAACTCGCCTGTGGATCGGCCCATGCCGACAATGTAGCCCCGGCGCTTTTCGGCGGCTTTGTACTCATCCGGGAAAACAACCCGCCGGATATCATTGAATTGCCGGTCCCCGCTGAATTACACTGCAGTCTGATCCACCCGGAAATCGTAATTCGCACCGAGGACGCCCGCAACATTCTTGACCCCATGGTTCCTTTAAAAGACGCTGTGAAACAGTGGGGCAATACCGCCGGGTTGGTCGCCGGGCTTTATAGTCAGGACTATGAACTCATCGGTCGCTCTCTCCAAGACCACATCATTGAATCCCGCCGGGCGACGCTTATTCCCCATTTTCACGAAATCAAACAGGCGGCATTACAAGCCGGGGCGTTGGGCTGCAGTATTTCCGGATCCGGGCCCTCTGTTTTCGCCCTTTCGCAATCCCGCACAAAGGCTCAAATCGTTGCCGACGCTATGCAGGCTGTCCTGAACAGAGAGGGAATTGACAACCAGGTTTACGTTTCCGGCGTCAATCAAAACGGCCCAAAAATCATCGATCAAGAGGAATAACCGGTGAAATATTACAGCACAGCCGATCATTCAAACCGTGTAGCACTCAAAACCGCCGTCTTAGAGGGTATGCCCGCCGACGGTGGTCTCTATATACCCGAAAAGTTGCCGAAATTACCGGATAATTTCTTTAATGCGCTGCCGGACATGGACTTCCAAACCCTGTCTTTCGAAGTGGCGAATATCCTGATCGGCGAAGATGTCCCCGAAGCTATCCTGCGTAATATCATTGCCGAGGCGCTGAGCTTCGAAACACCGCTGGTGGATATCGAAGATAATATAAAAACCCTGGAACTGTTCCACGGACCGACCCTGGCATTCAAGGATGTAGGCGCCCGCTTCATGTCCCGCCTGATGGCTTATTTCATACAAAACGACGACCGAAAACTCAATATATTGGTGGCTACTTCCGGCGATACCGGCAGCGCCGTGGCTAACGGTTTCTATAAGATTCCCGGGATCAATGTCATCGTCCTCTACCCCGCCGGGAAGATCAGCCTCATCCAGGAAAAACAGATCGCCACCCTCGGCGAAAATGTTACGGCATTGAAAGTCAACGGAACCTTCGACGATTGTCAGCGCCTGGTCAAAGCCGCCCTGGTGGATGCAGATCTGCAAAAGTCCCAAATGCTCAGCTCCGCCAATTCCATCAACATTTCGCGGCTGATTCCCCAGACTTTTTACTATTTTAACGCCTTCCGCCAGCTGCCGGACTTCCAATCAAAAAAGATCGCGGTATGCGTGCCCAGCGGTAACTTCGGCAACCTCACCGCCGGTCTGATGGCCAAAAAGATGGGTCTGCCGGTACACCGTTTCATCGCCGCCACCAACATCAACCATATCGTTCCCGATTACCTCGAGACTGGGATTTTCAGTCCCAAAGTTTCCATTCAGACCATTTCCAACGCCATGGACGTGGGCAATCCCAGCAACTTCGCCCGCATCCTTGATCTCTACGGAACTTCCTGGACGGACATTCGCCGGGAGATTTGGGGTGTGTATTTCAGTGATGATCAAACCCGCGCAGCCATCGCCGACATCTACGAAAATAGCGGCTACATTCTCGATCCTCATGGCGCCGTGGGATACCTCGGATTAAAAAAATATCTCGCTCAACACCAAGAACTGGATAGCGGTATTTTCTTCGAAACAGCCCACCCGGCAAAATTCAAAGACATTGTGGAGCCGGTTATCGGCGCCAGCGTTGACATTCCCGAACGACTGGCAAAATTCCTTCAGCGGGAAACGCTGTCTCAAACCATTTCCGGCAAATACGGAGAATTCAAAGCCTTCCTGCTGACGAATCCGAACTTCCGCTAAAACCGGAACGGAGTCATTTATTTATTTGTTTATTAGTTTAATGGTTTATTCGTGTATTTCGTGTGCCAGGGGCATCCGGCAACTGACGGATAATTCGTGGTTCAATCTCCGCATCTTTTCAATAGATTACACTACATTTTTATTTGCATTATCGTCAATTTTCCACCATACTATGCCCGATGAATAAACAAAATTCCATTTCGAGTGTATTTTTTATTCTTCTGTAAGGATAATATAAATGACAATTCTTTATTGCAATAAAAGCAATTTTTTTGTTCTTGTAAAAGTCTTTTCTTTAGATATTGCCACTATCTGATAAAAATACATTCCGGTTGAAACTTTATTGCCAAATTGATCTTTACCATCCCAAATGATCTTATAACATTTTGCTTCTTGTTCTTCATTTACTATTGTCTTTATTTCCCTTCCGAGTAAGTCATATATTTTGATGCAAACATAGTTCTGCTCCGGAATGCCGTATTCTATAGTTGTTTGCGGATTAAAAGGGTTTGGATAATTTTGAGAGAGAAAATAATCCTTTGGAATTGATCTCACAAAGTCATTTTTAATTCCGACTATCCCCATTACTTGAACTATAATTGTATCCCTATCCCAGGCGGAGCTATCATCCATTACAGTAAAAACTAAAGACTCAATCCCCGACCAATGAATAGTCGCTGACAATACAGCTATATTTGAGGCATCATCTATCTCGACTATCACAGAGTCATTGCCAGATACCGACCAATGTAGAGTCGAATCCGGATCGTCGATGTCTTGTACGTAGTCGTTCAGTCTTAAAGTGATTGTTGAATCGGCATGAAAAGTGACGGTATCCGGAAATCCGGTAATGACCGGTGCATAATTTGAATATCCCTCAAGATTAAGTTCAATAACATCTCCATTTGACATCCAAATTGGATTCCCGGGTCCCAAAATCAATGCTATATGATTATTGATGTAAAATATTAGTGTATCGCCTGGTTCTGCTCCCTCATCTGTTTCTGGTGTAAATGAGTCATCTCTGTATGTTGCTAAAAACCCATATTGTCCTTCTGTATGCACTGAAAAAGCACCGCAACAGATACCATCGGGGTCAAAAACACTAATTACAGAACCAGTGGCAACCGGATTGCCATTAAAAGTGGTAACAGCACTAAAAAAGTTTACCCATTCATTTGTTGGAATAACTTGAGCAGTGGCAATTAAATAAGGTATAAGGAAAATAATAAGTAATTTCAATGTGAATATCTTTTTCATGAAGTTTCTCCTCTTATAAACTTCGGAAGGTTTACACTATCTCAAAAACACCATCTTTTGGGTTTTTATATAATTCCCTGCTTTAATTTGATAAAAATAAATACCGCTTGGCGCCATTTTACCCTGGTTGTTTTTTCCATCCCATAATACTGAATAATATCCTTTGTCTTTTTCTTCATCAACCAAAGTTCTTATTTGCTCACCAAGGGCATTATAAATAACCAGACTTATGTGATTGTTTACCGGTAACTGGTATTGAATATTTGTAGTTGGATTAAAAGGATTAGGAAAGTTTTGAGATAAATTATAAGAATCCGGTATTATATTCTTTGTAGGCTGTAATTCTATTCGATATACATCACCAAAATTTTTCCAAATAACTGATTCTTCTAATTTCATTCCATCTATATATATACTAATCAAATCCCCGGGCTTTGCTCCCTCATCTACTTCAGTTCTCGGATCATCTCGATATACGGGCATCATTCCAAAATAACCTTTCTTTTCAACAACATATTCACCACAAATAATTCCATTGGGATCCTTTGCTTGAATCACAGAACCTATTCTTAGCCTATTATCGTCAAAATTGGCGCTTTCTCCAAATACACTTATCCACTCATTTGTTGGAGTTACTGAGTTTTTACAGGATAGGTTTGATGTTCCTTTAGCCATAAATTTTCCCACTCCCACTTGAGTATCTGGGTAAATCAATGTGCCAGTCGATGTCATTTTAATCCAGTATCCATAATTATGTGACATTATATGAAGATTGTTGAAATCCGGATAAGGTGGATAGCAAGATAGTCCACCTTCATTATAGCCCATAACAACAATAACATTTTCATATATACTCTGAAGTGCATGGGCAACAGAGTCTGAATATTCAGGCAAGTAGCTTACTAAATTCCATCCTTCTTCCAAATTTATTGGAGTATTATTCGGAACTGTTGCTCCTGTGATACTCAAGTCATTATCAGAACCAGTATTTACCCAATATCCATGTAAATGATCCATAAGATAAAGATTGCTGAATTGAGGTAAATCCGGGTCATATGTGAAACCGCCTGACTCAAAACCCAACACTACCGTTATATTATCCATAATATCATTTAATAGCTCTGTCGTTGAATCAACCGGTGAATCAATATCCCAGGATATTAAATTCCAGCCTGAATTCAAGGAAATATCTACAGAGTATATACATGGTATCACGTAAACAACAACAATAGCACTATCACATGCTAAACTGTTATCCATAACTTTAAATGTAAGTGTTTCGAATTCTGAAAAGGTTAATGAAGAAGATAACTCTGCGATATTATCAGGATCGATTAAGACATTGACAGAATCATTTCCTGTAACTGTCCAATTCAAAGTAGGATCCGGATCATCCACATCTTCTACATAATCATTTAGATTTATAGAGTGAGTAGTATCCGATCTGAATGTTATTGAATCCGGAAAACCGGAAATAACCGGAGGATCATTAATGTTAATAACGTCTATGAAAGTATCGAGCGTATCTGATGCTCCTGATAAATCACTGACCATTACTTTAACCTGAATGTTAGTTCCAACATCATCATTTGTAGGAGTACCAGATAAAATCCCTGTGGAGCCATTGATACTTAACCATGATGGGTAAATGGTCAGACTAAAGGTAATAACATCCCCAACATCCACATCATAAGCCTCAACAGTTTCCGAATAGGCAACGTCCTCTACTGCATCAGGCAGACTGGTTGTAGTGATTACGGGCGGATCATTTGTATTTGATACATTAAGGGTATAGGTCTGAATGTCCTCACCTCCATAACCATCTTCTACCTTAACTGAGACAAGAGTATCCCCTACGTCGTCATTTTCGGGGGTTCCACTAATTAGACCCGTAGCTGAAATGATTGATAACCAACCGGGTTGAATGATCAATGAATAGGCCAGGTTATCTCCATCAATATCAGTAGCTGTGATTGTATAACTGTAAAGTTCGTCTTCAATAGCAGTCGTATCTGGTATGGATGTAATTTCGGGAGCATAGTTGGAATGTCCTTCAAGATCAACATTAATTATATCACCACTAGAAGTCCAGACAGGTACGTCAGGCCCCTGGGGAAGAGCCAGGTGGCCATTGATGTAAAATGTGATAGTATCCCCAGGATTTGCCCCTTCATCAATATCCGGTGTTGTGAAATCATCTTTGTAAACCAGTAAAAATCCGTATTGTCCTTCGGTATTTACAGTAAATGTTCCACATAAGACTTCACTGGGATCATAAGCATCAATTGTTGAACCAACCGGTATTGGTTCCCCATCAAAGGTGGTGTTGGTACTGAAAAAATTCACCCATTCGTTAGTTGGAATGACTTCAGCATTTAGGAAACTAAATAGCTGCAACATTAAAATTCCTAATGATACTATTAAAAGCCAATGTTTTTTTTCCATGATTTTTCTCCTTATAATTTTTTAGTTTTTCATAAATTTTACGTATCAGGGTATATCAAAATGCAAGATTCAGTAACTTTAATCCAATATCCAAAACCAGGGGATAATATTTTTAGGTTACTAAATTGTGGCCATGCCGGATCATAAGTCAATCCACTTCTGTCAAAGCCTAATACAACTATTACTTTGTCCATAATGCTTCCCAGAGCATTTTCAATATCCATTGAATTATTTGGTAAATAACTCACCAGGTTCCAGCCGGCTTCCAATTCGATTGGTGTAGATGGCGAAACATAAGACCCGATTAGAGAAAATGACTTTTCGGCGGATAGATTCAGCCAGTAGCCATGGAGATGATCAACGGTGTGCAGGTTGCTGAACTGCGGCCATTTGGGATCGTACGTCAACCCAATCTTTTCAAATCCTAATGCTATCACTAAGTTAACCATAATATCTGAAAGTAATAAACTCACCGAATCATTAGGCGTATCCACATTCCAAGAGACAAGATTCCAGCTGCTATTTAAGTTGGTGGTCAATGTGCAGTACGATATGGATACCGAACTCGTGCTTGACCAACCTGAAACAACACCAGTATGTATTTGACAACGGGCGCGAGACTTAATATTTTTAGTGCCCGAACTGCTGTAACTGTGGCTCTGTGAAGATGATCCCCAGCCTGATTGTGTGCCGTCGCCCCAGTCAAATTGATATTCAACCGAATGACCTAAATTACTGTTCGATCCGCCCGTGCTGAACGATAAACTCTGTCCAACCTTGCCGCTCGATGGACCACTGGGAATGTTGGGCGTGGAAACTGTCTCTTGAATTTGTGTGAAATAGGCAGTCACGCTCTTGTTGCTATTCATGGTGATATTTATTGGATTATCACCACTATCACTACCGCTCAAATCACCGCCCCAGTGATCAAAGTCATAATCTGAATTGGCATTGGCAGTTAACTGAACGGTTTCATTATAATCGTAATTTGTCTTGTTTGGATTCTTAATAACACTACCTGAACCGGACGGACTCACATTGATCGTTAATGTGCAGTAGGATATGGAAACGGATTTTGTGCTTGACCAACCCGAAACAACGCTGGTGTGAGTTTGACAGCGAGCTCTTGCTTTTATATATTTTGTTCCTGAAATAGTGTAACTACGATTCTGTGAAGCTGATCCCCAACTCGATTGGTTGCCATCGCCCCATTCATACTGATACTCTACTGGATGTCCTAAATTACTTATTGAACCACCCGTGCTAAATGACAAACTCTGCCCAACTTTACCACTCGATGGACCCGTGGGAGTGCTGGGGATTGAGACTGTCTCTTGAACTTGAGTGAAATAAGCAGTTACGCTCTTATTATCATTCATTGTTAGATTTATCGGATTATCACTACCGCTTAAATTACCACCCCAATGGTCAAACTGATAATCTGAATTGGAATTGGCTGTTAATTGTACGGTCTCATTATAATCGTAATTTGTCTTGTT
>JAUVYH010000111.1 GCA_030603165.1 Fidelibacterota bacterium | reverse complement strand
CGGGGGAATGTCACCCTGACTTCATCGCAGGGTGACCGCCGCTCTTTGTCCAATAAGCAACAGATAATTCAGGTAATTTATCCCATTCTCCTTTTATTATTGCTTCCTTCTTCGCTCGTCTCCACCCTTTTATCCTTTTTTCATTTTCGATTGCAGACCAAATATCCATTTCTTCTGAACACCAAACCAGCTTCACAGGTCGTCGTGAGTGAGTGTACCCTTTTACTAAACCGGATTGATGCTCGTAAAGTCTTCTTTCCGGGTCATTGCTTACACCGGTGTAATATGAACCATCTGAGCATTCAAGAATATAAACGAATCCTGTTTTCATATTACTTCTATATTCTCTTTTATTGGTTTGTCATCCTTCGATGAACTCAGGATGACAGAAAATAGCATTTCGATGAACTCAGGGTGACATGTTAAATTTCCAAATTTAATTATAAGACATTAAAATTTCGATAGTTACAAAGTGATAAATATTCATCTTGCTCTAAACAACCTGTTCAGCGGCTTTTACTTCAGGAATCTCTTTCTTCAGTTTCTTTTCAATACCCATTTTCAATGTGTGTACGCTCATCGGACAATTGCCGCAAGCGCCGGTGAGACGTACTTTAACTATTCCATCCTCTGTAACTTCGACCAGTTCAACGTCACCGCCATTAGCTTGCAGGAACGGACGAATAGTTTCGAGGACTTTTTGTACTTTATCTTTCATCTTGTTTCCTTTCATGAAAATTAATTCTTTTATTATTTCATATTTAAAATCATCATATAAATAAATTAGTGTCAATAATTGAATTTTCTAAGAAAAGAATTGACCAATAGCACAGAATTTTGTAAATAGTCTTGTTCTTTAAATCCTTGACAACAATATAGGCTATGACAAATCTAAGCATTGACCAATGAGGTAAAGAAAGGAAGATAATATGAGCGAAAAACAATCGACAAATTCCAGTTATGCTTTAGGCGCTTTGTTAATTATTCTGGGTATATTTCTATTGATCGTTCAATTCGGATATGTCAATTGGGGCAAATTCTGGCCCTTTATGTTGATCATCGGCGGCGCGCTGTTTTTCTTCGGCTACTTCCTGAACCGAAAGAATTTTGGGCTGATTATGCCGGCTACGATTTTATTGATTACCGGGATGCTTTTTCAGTATTTGAATCACACGCACTGGCATTATATGGAGGAATTGTGGCCGACATTTATATTGGCGCCCGGTGTGGGACTTTTATTAATGTTCCTCTTTGCACAGAAGGGCAACGCACTCTGGATACCCGGCAGTATCCTGGTAACGCTTGCATTACTATTCTATGCCCGTTTTTGTTACTTTTTCCGGTACTGGCCGATCGTGTTGATATTAGTCGGGCTTTATCTGATCTTTAGCGGCTTTGGAAAGAAGGAGCATACAGAACCAAAAGATCCCGTGGATTTTACCGGTAATTAAGAAAGAAAGAGCAATAAACCCAACCTTCCGAAGGTTTGTACATTATTCGGAAGGTTTTTTGCTATAATTTTTAATAGACAAAGATATGATTACACTAACCTGGACAAGCCCCCGAAGGGACAGGCAGAGCCCAAAAATGACAACAATATTTTATAAACGCAAAGGCGCAGAGATCGCAAAGATACGCAGAGTTTATCAGAAAACTTTTTCCAAAAAGTGTTTGTCTTAAATGTGTCAGCATTTTCGGTTTGGATACATGTTTGCTATACTTTTAATAATTTTCTGCGTCCTCTGCGCCTTTGCGTTAAAATCTTCTTTCCACTTAAGTTAAAGTATGCTTTTTACCGTCGAGAATCCCAAAATTTCTTTACAATAAAGCAAGAAAATGACTAATAAGAGATGAGTCCACTTAAAAAAGATTTAAAATTGAAATATTTTGATCTCATTTTGAAAATCATAAAAACTGTTGAAACAGTTATAAGGCTTCTTAACTTACTATTAACCCCCAACTTAAGTTGGGGGATAATAAAACACAGCCCAAACGACCCAACCGTTTCAACGGTTTCTCTCTGTAGAATTATACCTTTTTTTAGTGGACTCAGGGATTAATGCATATAAACCTGCCAGACAAAATGTATGATAAACGGATCGAACGGCTGATTTTCTACTTCAGAAGTTTTAAACGTTGCTGATATTTTGAACAGCATATCTTTCCAGTGTTCAGGATCGGGCGAATAATTTGCCCCAACGGTGATATTGCCAAATGCATCATTATTCGAATTTTTATCGGGATCCCATATCTCATAGCGAGATCCAATTTCCAATTTGTCAGTTAATTTATAGAAACCCATTACTCCATAACCATAAGAAGTTACCGTTGATTCTCCAGTATTATCTGTGACCTGACTAAAATCAAATTTTCCCCTGAAACTGCCTTTTTGTAATTATGTGGGTGAAAATATAAAAATGTATTAGTCTGTGAAGAGATAGTAACTCTAAAAGATTGTAAAAACAGTTTTCGTCAAATTGTAGTAAAAAAGCATGGCAGGAAAAATCCAACCTTTATTATAACAAATAATAAGAAAATAAAACTGTCAGAGATTTTGTTAGTTTATGCAAAACGCTGGCACATTGAAAACAAAATATCAGAGTTGGTCTCGTTTTTTAATCTGAATGCTCTTTCCTCGCCCTTAATGATCAGGATTCATTTTGATATTTTATGGACATTTATTGCAGATACTTTATACCATAGATTTTCAAAAGACCTGGGACGTTTTGAAAATACTCTTGCTCCAACAATCTTTAGAAAGTTTGCTAATATGCCAGGAAAGATAGTATATACCGGTGATAAGTTTTACGTCAAAATACGAAAAAGGGCACACACTCCGATACTAATGAGTGTTGATAAGTTAAATAGACCAATTCAAGTACCCTGGCTGAATAACAAAACCATTCAAATTGTCTGGACTCCTTGATTAGGTGTATTTGTGACGATTATTAACCCTGTGAAAATCGGTGTTAAATAAAACCACAGACTGCCGAACCTACTTCAAACCTAATCGCGCAGCGTCGGGGCTTGCCTGCCCGACCCGGGCGTAGGTGATCCGTTTTTGTAGTGATGTCATATCTGTCCTTTCTTTTTTGTGTAATTTCCACTGAAAATCAGTAGATTAAGATAAGATGGATAGACTAACAGAAATACTAAAGAAGAGATTTATTATGTTGTTTTACCGACGGGCTGCCCCGGCAGCTGCCGGGCTTAGTTCAACCAGGGCATAGAAGTAGTGCAGTGAGCTACTTGATAAACGTGAATTTTGAGGATTTTCCAGCCAATTATCGAGAAGCAAAGCAATTGCACTATGACTCGCGTACTTCATGCTTTACCGTTATATGGCTTGAAATAGATAAAGGAGAATTTTTTTGAATAAAGAAAAATTAGCGCATGGAAAGAGTACAACTCAGAAGATAGGTTTAATTTTAGGTCCTGTTCTGTTCTTCATAGTGTTGCTGTTCTTCAATTTTGACCCGGAAAACCATATTTTAACCCGCATGGCAGCAGTGGCAATTCTCATGGCTATATGGTGGATAACGGATGCTATTCCCTTGTTTGCCACCGCTCTGCTGCCAATGCTTCTTTATCCATTATTGGGCATCTTGGGAAGCAACGCCACTGCTCCTATATATTTCAATAGTACTATTTTCCTTTTCCTTGGGGGATTCATGATTGCTCTGACTATGGAAAAGTGGAACCTCCATAGACGGATAGCTCTTTTTATTATAAGATTTATAGGCGGAGGACCTAACAAAATTGTCTTAGGATTTATGATAGCTTCATCATTTTTATCTATGTGGATATCCAATACGGCTACTGCTATTATGATGGTTCCAATTGGTCTCGCCATTGTCTTAAAAATGGAGGAGAATTTTAATGTTGCAGAAACACGCAAATTCACAACATGTTTAATGCTTGGCATCGCCTATGGGTGTTCCCTGGGAGGTATTGCTACTTTAGTAGGAACTCCCCCAAATCTTTCATTTGCAAGAATTTTTCAAATAACATTCCCACAAGCTGAACCGATTGCATTTGGTACATGGTTTATAATGGGATTACCAATATCTGCTGTTATGTTATTCGTAGTCTGGTTAACGCTCACCAAGATATTTTTTCGTCTCCCATCGAGCCTGATTGTTGACAGAGCTATTGTAAACAACGAGTATAAAGAATTAGGTCCCATGGGTTTTGAGGAAAAATCTGTACTCATTATTTTTTCTTTGACTGCTATTTTATGGGTGTTTAGAAAAAAGCTAATCATAGGTTTTATCTCGATACCGGGATGGTCTCAACTGCTTCCTAATCCTGACCTGATTGATGATGCTACTGTTGCAATATTTATGGCAATGCTTATGTTTCTAATCCCAACTCGAACCAAAGGCACAAAATATTCGACCGTTATGGGACCAGATGTCATCACAAAGCTTCCCTGGAATATAGTACTACTTTTCGGCGGTGGTTTTGCTTTAGCAAAGGGATTTCAGGTCACAGGACTTTCAGTATTCATCGGGAATCAATTTAGTGGTCTTGCTGGAATGCCACCAATTATTATGATTATTATTATCTGTTTTGGGCTAACATTTTTAACAGAACTGACATCAAACACTGCGACAACGGAAATGATTCTTCCAATATTAGCATCGGTTGCTGTTGCGATGAAAACCAATCCTCTGTTGCTTATGATTCCTGCAACTATTTCTGCATCTTGCGCATTTATGATGCCTGTTGCCACTCCACCCAATGCAATTGTATTCGGGAGTGGACGAATCAGAATTTCAGAAATGGCAAGGGTCGGCATATTTATCAACATTATTGGTATTATCATTATCACGGTGTTGTTTTACCTCATTGGAACAGTAGTATTCTCAATTGATCCCGGTGTTTTTCCTGAGTGGGCACAACATTTAGGAATGGAAACACCTTAACTAGAGTCTGTCCATAAACCTGAAAAACTGATGAATCAGTTAAAGATCACTAGGGGTTATGTTCACCTGAATAAATTCCCCAGTGACAGGCAGCTGTTATCTCAATATCCTGATCTTGATAATATTGAGATTAGTCTAAAACCATAATTTATTATGCTGATATGTAGGATTTTTCTGACGATAAACAGTCCCTTACCAGTAGCCAGTAGCGAGTATCCAGTAAGTAGAATCGCCCTGACTGTAGCAACCTATTCATTTTTTACTTTTAACACCGATTTTCACAGTTGCTATAGAAGTCATAATAAAACCTAACTCATAAAGAGTTTCTTTATAGATTCCCGGGTACTTCGAATATTTTTCTCGTCGTAATAATAGTAAATATTATCTATTATTATCTCAACATTTCATTTTTGTGAATCAAATTCTTATGTATCTTTATGACGATAATAATATTTAAATGACGATTATATTATCGTTGATATAATTGCGAATATCTTATTTATTCATTTATATAATTTAACGTGAGTTCGACGTAAGCGCACCCATAAAATAAAAACACAACATTATAATAAACAGTAGCTTTCATGGAGTTCCTTTCGTAAATTATGGTGATATTAAAACCTAAAAAGAAAGGAACCCCATGAAATATTTCGAAAATCTTACTGAAATCTACGTTTCTATTGATGAATTCTACAAGAAATTTAATCAGATGATGAAAAAACATCAATTAAATCCAGTCCGTCGACGTCGTAATCGTAAATATAATCTATCCGCCAGTGAAGTTATGACCATTTTAGTCCTTTTCCATTTGAGTGATTATCGACATCTAAAACATTTTTATCTGTTTCATGTACTAAACCATCTGCGATCTGAGTTCCCACAAACTGTATCATATAATCGTTTCGTTGAATTATCTCAATCCGTAATATTTCCATTAGCCATTTATTTGAAAAAGCAATCTGTCGGAGAATGCACGGGAATTTCATTTGTGGATTCCACTCCTCTGAGAGTCTGCCACAATCGCCGGATTCACTCCCATAAAGTCTTCAAGGGAATCGCTGAAAGAGGTCATTGCAGTATAGGCTGGTTTTTTGGTTTCAAACTGCACATCATTATCAATGACAAAGGCGAATTGCTCAATTTCGTTCTCACTCAAGCCAATGTTGATGATCGGGAGCCTTTGATCGCTGGTAACATGCTGAAACAAGTCTAGGGTAAACTCTTTGGGGATAAAGGTTATATCTCTCAAGCACTCTTTAATACTCTCTTTGTCAGTGGAATTCATCTCATTACAAAGATTCGCAAAAATATGAGAAATACTCCCATGAATATGACTGATAAAATCCTTCTTAGAAAAAGGGCTCTGATCGAATCTGTAAACGATGAATTGAAAAATATCTGTCAAATCGAACATTCCCGGCATAGAAGCGTTATCAATTTTTTGACAAATCTGCTGGCTGGACTTATTGCCTATTGTTTCCTGCCTAAAAAACCTCGTATTAAGTGTGAATTCGAAAACTCAAACCAACTCGCATTCTGCTAATCCTTACATCGAACTCACGTTAATTTATATCTATTCTCCTCCATATACTAGCCTTTCAATAAAATATATTTATATCATTATTGGATGTATAGGCAGTTAATTTTACTTCGAAGCCCCATACTGCACCTGAAATTAACAAAGCCATTAATGCATATAAACCTGCCAGATCAGATAAAGCTGAAATGGATCATAGGGATGGTTGTCTACTTGAGCGTTTTTAAAGACTGCGACCAGTTTGAATAGAGTATCCTTCCAATGTTCCGGATTGGGTGAATAATTGAAAGCAACCTTGAAATTCCCAAAAGCATCTTTATCTAAATCGGTGTTTGGATCCCAAGTGGCGTATCCGACACCAATTTCCATTTTGTCAACAGCCTTAACAAATGCCATGGCTCCCCATCCCATCAAGTTAACATTATTTTCCCCGGTTTTATCCGTTACTTGAGCGATATCAAATTTTGCACGGACTTTTCCTTTTGTGTATTCCTTTGGCTGCAGATACAGAAATCCTGTTAAAGACGACTTATTGACGCGGTCCTTATTGGCAAGTCCCATATTAACGCCCGCTTTAATACCTTTTGTGATTTGACTTGAAACCATGAAATCCATCTGGGGCATACCGCCCGTATCTTCATCGGAATTACTGGATTTAGTATTGTACGGCTTCAAGCTCATATCACCGTCGCCATTGCTGGCCATGACTTCATAGAGCAAGAAGCCTGCTTTGCCGATAAGAGACAAACCATAGGTACGGTAATCAGCGCGCTCCATGACAGATGCCCACATCCGACCTACAATGGAACGTTCTGCAAAATCAATAGCTGTGTGAGAAGTGCGTCCTGCAGCTTGGCTGCCTGGACCCACAAAACGACCCATTCTTAACTTAGCCTTTTTGGAAAGCTCCACATCGATTTGTGCGTCTCTAAGTACACTGGCTGCTGCGGCATATTGAATGAAAGCCGTGAAACGTCCGATGGTCATCTTACCGCGAAGTCTGGCACGACGAATGCCCCATCCTAACTGAGTGGAGGTATAAGCGGCAATCGTTTCTCCGGCAACCATATCTATTTGACCCGTTTCAGGATTGAATTGATAACTGTCTGGCACTATTTTTTCTGGATGATCATAAGATGTGTACGTTGCCCATGATTGTAATGTATATTGAAATTGCGGCTGACCAAGCAGTTGCATATTTGTGACTATGCCCAAAAATAATATAATTATTGAAAACAGTTTAATTTTTTTCATCAAATCTCTATCCTTTTTTCAGCTCGTATTTCCATACAAATGCCATCATAACCGCAGCCATGATTGCGCCTAATATCCAGAAGAAAAAAGCGGCATCCCAGCTGAAATTATCTACTAAAAAACCTGTTCCAACCCCGGTCAAACTTGCGCCAACATATCCCATTGCATCAATAAAGCCGGTAACTGAAGAAGCGGCTTTACGCGAACCAAAATCTGCCGGTAGAGCGGCTACAATAAGAATATGGGGACCAAATGTAAAAAATCCGATAAATAATAGTATAGTCAGACTTAAAACCCAATTTTCTCCGGGAATTACTCTAAATAAATAGCAAAAGAGGGCAAGTAATAATAACATTATAAAAGCAACCGGAGCTCTCCGGTTATTGAATATTTTATCCGACGCCCAGCCGGCAAAAATTGCGCCTAACCCACCGGCAACGGGAAACGCAACAGCCTTATACGCCGCCACGGAAATGGATGCGCCTTGTTCCTCGAACATATAAGTTGGCGCCCAGCTCATAAAACCGTAACGAACTATATTAAGCCCAAATAAGCCAAATGCCGCAAACCAAACATATGGATTTACAAGAGTTATTTTTAAAGTTTCCCTGAAACCAATGTGCTCATCTTTACGTACCTCTGTATTTTCAATGCCGTTCTCTTGATCCTCAACGCTTGGCAATCCGATTTCTTCAGGAGCGTTTCTTGCTCGAAGAAACCAATGAATGGCAATAAAAATACATATTATTGAAGGAACCCAAAAAGTAAATCGCCAACCATAATATTTTACAATAGTACCGGCAAGCAACCATGAAAGAGCCCCGCCAAGAATGTAAGATGTGCCAAGACGTCCGGAAATTCTGCCCCTTACATTACTTGGAAACCAATTTGCCATTGCCTTAACAGTTGGTCCCCATCCCATTGACTGGACATAGCCGTTTATTCCCCAAAGCACTACCATGAAACCGATAAGTCCGCCGGTAAAGCCAAAAAGGAAATTCATTATTGCGGATGCGATAAGTCCAATAGTGATGATTTTTCTGGAATTGAGTTTATCACCCAACTGACCGTTTATGAACTGTCCGATGGCATACATCATAAATAGAGCCGACAGCACGATGCCCAAGTTGGTTTTGGTTAATCCGAACTCGGCCATGATTCCCGGCATTGCAACAGAAATATTTACCCGGCATAGATAAAACGATGCATAGGTAATCCACATCAGCCAAAACATTTTTGTCTGCCAATGCCGAATCTGTAATTTTGTAGAATCGGTTAATTTTTCCTGCATCTCTTTACTCCTTATTTTTTTTACTAGCTTCGATTATACTATTCTTTATATCACTAGAAGACTGAGGAGGATAGTAGGGTATAACAATTACTTTTCCCCCGATACTTTCCATAAGCTCTCTTGCTTCTTCTATAGCTTCATCTGTATGGCTTGAACTTTCCATTAAAATATCAGGTTTGATTTTTTTCACATTTGGCAGAGGGGAATAGGTATCCTGGGCAACGACCAAATCCACATATTTTAATGCATTTGCGAGATCAAACCTTTCGTCAAAGGATATTATCGGTTTCGACTTTTTTTCCATTACCGCTTCATCGGTTAAAATTCCGACTATCAGCTTGCCGTCTTTCCCGGCAATTGCTTTTGCATTTTCCATCATTTTTAAATGACCTCTATGTACAAGGTCTAAAACATAGTACGAATAAACAATTCTCATTTTTCCCCCACAAGAATCAAGTTTTTAACATTAATTAGACAATCGCCATTTACAATCTTCATGTTGTACGCTTTTTTAAATATATCTGATCCGGTAACATGCATTTCGAATATTTTATCTTGATTATTCTGAGGGAGCCCGCTGTTTTTCAGCCAGTCTCTGACACTGAAATTTTTCATAATATGGGTTTTTTTAGAAATATTCTTAAAACCGGAATTTGTCATTAACTCTACTAAATCGTTTTCTAAAAATGTGATTCTATCTTCTTTTAATCTAAAAATATTTTCATAATCTTCTTTTACTTCCGGAATCGGAGGAACGCCTTCCGACAAGATCATTCTTCCGCCATATTTTAAAACTCTATGGCATTCAGTCATCGCATTTTGAATTCCTTCAATAATATGGTGAAAGACCATCCTTGCGGTTACTTTATCAAAAATGTTATCATGGAAGAAGGGTTCTTTTATGTCTCTTTTTATAAAATATTTATTATCTTTCCAATTGCTCTGTTCCAGCATATCTTGAGAAATGTCTAATCCAATTACTTCTTTCACAAGGGGGGCTATTGACTCTGCAATTATACCTGTTCCGGTCCCGACGTCTAATACACTATCATCAGGATTAAAATTTGCAAATGAAATTAATGACCCCAGGTATGATGGCTCATTTACCCATGCCAGTTTATTATAATTCTTTGATCGTATTTTCCAAAATTGTTTTTGATCCATAATTAATTCTTTCTATAATATTTTTACTGCTTAACTGTTTGATTTTATCTCATCTACTAATTTCCATGCCGTTCTATAATCTTCAAAAGTGTCAATGTCAATCCATGACCTCCAAATTTCCAGCGCTGTGACCTTTCCTCCTCTGTCTATCAACTCTTGAATGAAATCAATGAATGATGCTTCCTTAATATGTTTTGCGCTGTGAAAATTTTTATTTTGATCAATACTATAAACGTTTTCATACAGATCCTTTAGTGTGGAACAGGCGTTTTTTGACAATTTCGCTAAGCCAATAAATTCGGATGTTGAATCTGTTTTCGGTAAACCAACACCGACAGAACTTATTTCAATTTCCTTCTCTTTATTCGACAGCATTGTCAACTCAGGAGCTAAAGGGTGTTCCTCGTAACTATCCTCATAGCGTTTTTTCCAACCCCTATCAACAACTAAAGTAGTATTTTGTTGTGTCTCTATTAACCTTTTAAGGATATCTATTTCAAAAAGAATGTCGCCGTATAAAATTACAGTATCTCTATCCATAAATTCTCTCGCTAAAAACAGGGAGACCAGAATTCCCATATTTTCATAATTGTCATTATCAAAATACTTCAGATTTGGTAAATGGATTTTATCTTTTTTATATCCTCTTACAACAGCAATGTCTCTTATTCCGACATTATGAAGCATTTCAACTTGTCTTTGGAGAATCGTCTTACCTTTAATATCAAGCAGAGCTTTTGGTATATCGCTGGTCAATGGGTACAGATTTTCATCTTTCCCGGCGGCTAAAATGACAGCTTTAAATTTTTGTCTCTCGCCGGTGGTCAAATCCCGTCCGATTTCTTCATCCATTTTCGTTCTGATCCACTCGGAAAAGTTAATCTTTTTTGCTTTCAGCCATTCCTCGTGCTGTAATGAGATTTTAATTGTTTTAGATATTTTAACCATAATTATTGTATGTATGTACGTACATACTCGAAATATAGGGATATATTTTCTAAAATCAATGAAAAAAATGATTATATAATGTTGGGTATTATGCTTTCCTGGAATTTATAAAAAAATCTTTATCGACAATAACCCCGGGGGGGTTTGCTATTTGTAGCTAAATCCAACAACCTCGACAATCCCAAACCCCGATAGGGGTTCGCT
>JAUVYH010000134.1 GCA_030603165.1 Fidelibacterota bacterium | reverse complement strand
TGTTAATGTGTACGATCCGCCACCTGTAACAATTGAAAATCCACTACCGCTGAGTGAAACATCGCCGGTTAAATTGGATGTCGAACTTGATGAATTGATAATCGTTATGTCTTTATCCACTGTCTGATTTACTGTGATGTTTCCAAAATCATAAGAGGTAGGAGTTACTGAAATCATAATATCTGTTACAGGTTCACCATTCCCAGTAAGTGAAATATTTACGGGGCTCGAAGTGTTTGTCGCATTATGAGTGATACCCAAGGTGCCATTATAGGTTTGGTCGGCTGTAGGACTGAACTTCACAGTAACTGTTTTTGATTGCCCCGGTGTTAATGTGTATGATCCGTCACCTGAAACAATAGAAAATCCACTACCGCTGAGTGAAACACTACCGGTTAAATTTGATGTTGAACTTGACGAATTTGTAATTATTATATCTTTTTCATCGGTCTGATTTACTGTAACTTTCCCAAAATCATAGGAAGTCGGATTCACTGAAATAATAATTGTCTCATCTTCACCATTTCCAGTAAGTGAAACATTAACAGGACTCGAAGTATTTGTTGCATTATGAGTAAGGCTTAAAGTACCATTATATGTCTGTTCGGCTGTAGGACTGAACTTTACAGTAACTGTTTTGGATTGACCAGGTGTTAATGTGTACGATCCGCCACCCGTAACAACAGAAAATCCACTACCACTTAGTGAAACACTACCGGATAAATTGGATGCTGAACTTGATGAATTGGTGATCGTTATATCTTTATTCAAGATTTGATTAGTTGTTACATTTCCAAAATCCAATTCCAATGATGAAGGAATTACTGTAATAGAAATACTATTCCCCGTTCCCGATAGTTGAACATTAACAGGACTTGTTTTGTTTTCGCTATTATGGTTAATTGCCAATGTACCGCTATACGTTTGAGCGGCAGTCGGATTAAATCTTATCGTTACAGTTTTCGATTGTCCAGGTTTTAATGAATAAGTTCCGCCACCGCTCTGTATTGAAAATCCTACTCCTACTACACTTATATCACCCTTAAGGTTATCATCTGAATCACTGGAATTTTCAATAGTAACATTCTTATCCGAATATTGGTTGACATTAATATTATCAAAACTGATACTATTACTAGAGACTAAGATTTCAATATACTTATCAAACTCAGGGTCGCAATTTTGATAAAATATAAAAAAGGTAAAAATTAGAAAGATTGTCCGAAAAATAGTTCTCATTATGCACCTCGCTTTTATAAGTTAAATGTAAATTTCAAATTACATAAATGTTTATCATCCCCTGATATTTCAATATTGACTTTTTTATCAATTAATTTCTTTTCATTTACTTTATTCACGACGTAGTATAGCAGGAATCCTCCGGCTGCAATCGCACAATATTGTGAATAATTAAGATATTTATTAGTCAGTTCTTTATATCTTTCCATATCATTTTTTGTAGTAGAATTCTGATGTTGTTTATAATAATTTTGACTTTGTATATATGTGTAAATTCCAAGTCCTGCTGAAGAAGCAGCGCCTATAGAAGCTATATATTTATAATTAGACGAGACTTTTTTAAGTTTTATACCGGAAATTTCATATGCAATATCTTCTAGGATTCTTAGAAAATCATCTTTTTCACCAATGAAAGATTTACTGTATGATTTTTCAATCTGACTGGTTTCAACATTTATTGCTGATATATCGATTGTATATGTCTTTCCTATTTTGCCAACTTCACCAAAAAATATATGACTGACACTTAGAAGTTTACCAATTTCAACAGCGCAAGCTTCTTCGGTACATCCACTCAATTGAAAACTTTGCTCCTCTAAAATAATTTCCATTTTACTTCTATTGAGTACGGTATATTTATTCAGACGTACTAGATTACTTCTAAATTGATTCGTTATTGAAATCAATTCCGTTTCGGATAATACTTGAGATCCAAAATCTAAAACTGCAATAGATGGTTTATTATAAATATCACTGGAATAGCAGATATGTACTAGTAAATGTATTCCAACGATAATCTGACAAATTCTCTTATTCATAAAATTTCCACTCCTTCATCTACTTTACATTCCCATCTCACAAATGCATCAGGAATTTGGCAAATCGCCGGACAATACTACACCTGTCAGGTTTAATAGATATTCCCAATTCAAATGGAATTAATTGACTAATCCTGATAGGTCTTTTCTTTTCTATCGATTTATATTCAGTGACAGTGGCGCTGTTCATAGATGCCTCTCTATGCAGTTGCATTGTTGAAAAAATCTCAAAAAACCTTGCTTTTTCTGAAGAGCCACTGCCGGGCGGTCAATAACTCTTCACACCACCCCTTTATTTGGAATTAAAATACGATAGTATTTAATTCAATGCAACAATTTTATTTATAATATTAAGAACATGTAAAGTTATTATTTCAAGACCGTTGATTGTCAGTTGCGTCGGGAGCTTACTCCCGGCGATCCTTTTCATACCGTCAGGTCTGATGACCTAACTCAACCAGAATCATCACGATCGATTGCGATGACGGTTCAACTTTTTTTATAACTTATTTCAATGAGTTAGAAAACTTAAGTCAAGTCAGCTAAAGCAAACTTAACTCAAGTCAGCTAAAGCAAACTTAACTCAAGATTTTATAGTTTATAGACAGACTCTAATTAGTGGTTAAAATATTTTTCTTACCAGACAATAAATCTGCTTGAAATTCGGCTGTTAAATATTAATTTTGAGACAATGAATAATAATCAAAAAATACCGGTCGCTCTCACAATTTTGAGACGCCGGTTTGTGTGTCACTTATTTCATCAGTATTAAAGGATAATCTTAGTATGCCCGAATTTATAAAACCCTTCGCTGAAATAACCCCACATGACTACGAGATGCTGGGATTGAAAGCCGGCATTGAAATCCATCAACAGTTAATGACAGAAAAGAAACTGTTCTGTCGCTGCCCCGCCGGCAGATATTCCGACGAATACGACGCTGAAATCCTGCGCCACATGCGTCCGACCCTCTCGGAGTTAGGCGAATACGACGGCACTGCGCTAATGGAATTTAAGACCAAAAAAGAGATCATCTACCGTATCAATCGTGAAACGGTCTGCACTTATGAAATGGACGACACGCCACCCTTTGAGATAAATCAGGAAGCGCTGGAGATTGCTTTCGAGATTGCCATGCTGATGAATTACAAACTGGTCAACGAGATCCATATCTCCCGCAAGCAGTATCTCGACGGCAGCATTCCCACGGGTTTTCAGCGTACGACGATTGTCGGCGTGGACGGCTGGATTCCCTATAAAGGACGCAAGATCGGTCTTATCCAGCTGGGTCTTGAAGAAGATGCATGCAGGGAGATATCGGATATCGGTCACCAGCGCATATATAAGACAGACCGCCTGGGGACGCCCCTGATCGAAACCGTCACAGAACCGGTTTTAAAAACGCCTCAGGAAGTCGCCGACGTCGCCAATATTATCCGCTGGCTGGTACGCAGCACCGGGAAGGTTCGTACCGGAATCGGCGCCGCCCGCCAGGATGTCAACGTCAGCATTACCGGCGGAACTCGAATAGAGATCAAAGGCGTTCCACGGATTCCTCTGATCCCTCTTCTCATTTACAACGAAGCCATGCGGCAGTATTCACTATTACAGATTAGAGAGGAGCTCAAGCGCCGCGGCATTACGGAAAAGACATTTAAAACGAATGTGAAGGACGTCACGCATCTGATGAGTAAAACCTCCTGGGCGCCTATCGCCTGGGCAATTAAACACGGCGAAAAGGTGTTTTGTGTAAATTTGAAAGGTTATCTTGGCATCTTGAGCGCTCCGACACAACCCGGAAAAGTATTCTCCAAAGAAATTGCCGACCGCGTTCGGGTAATCGCCTGTTTGACCCGAATTCCCAATATTCTGACATCCGAAAGCGCGGAAGAAACAATCAGCAGCTTTGTCTGGAATAGAGTTCGCTGGACAGTGGAGGCAAATTCCAGGGATGCGCTGATCCTGGTCTGGGGCAATGATCAGGACGTGAATACCGCTGTGAAGGAAATCATCATTCGAGCCAAAGAAGCAATGATTGGAATTCCCAGCGAAACCCGGCAGGCGCTGGCGGACGGAACCAACGGCTTCGAGCGTATCTTGCCCGGTCCGGAACGGATGTATCCCGACACCGATCTGCCTCCGCTGGAAATTACATCGGAACGAATCGAAGAACTTTCTCATCGTGTACCGGAACCAATCTGGGAGCGGGAAGAGAAATATCGTCAAATGGGCGTTCCCAATCACCTGATTATCCCAATCGCCTCTTCACCTCGCTCAAAATTGTTTGAAATGTTGGTGGAAAACACAAATGCGCCACTATCCTGGATTTACAGGTTTCTTTTCGAAAACGTCATCGCATGGCGGCGGAAAGGTCTTCCGGTCGATCAACTCGACGATGCAATTTGGGAAACATTTTTCGCATCTGCCAAAGACTATCCGGCTTTACTGGAAAAGGGCGATAAACTGTTTGAAGATTTCCTGAAAAACCCGTCTGCATCTTTCGAAGCAATCCTGCAGCAATATATACCGCCACGGGTACGGGAATCGAATCTTCCCGAAATAATTTCGAAAGCTATGACAGATAAAATTCGGGCGATCAACACACCGGAGAAGCGACACCGTTTCTTAATGGGTATTATAATGGAGAAATGCCGCGGACATATTCCGGCAAAGAGAGTCGGCAGACAATTACGGCAATTCTTTCACAATCAAAAGGGCAAGAAATGAGTGACAATTATAAAGGCTATCGCGATCCGGCATTAAGAGTACTGAAAGACAATCACGTCCAGGTCTGGAGCGACGTGGAATTAGTAACCAAACAGGGCGGCTTTAAAGGCATTATCCTGCCCCGCTCCGAAACAGCCGACGCCCGGCATATAGTTATGAAATTACGCAACGGCTACAATATCGGTATTGCCGTAGATACTGTCGAAACAATCAAAGAGTTCAGCCGCAAAGAAGCCCACTATAAAATTCCCGAAAAAGACTTTCCCTACGATCCGAAAAAACCTAAAGTCAAACTGCTCGGCACCGGCGGCACAATTGCCAGCCGTCTGGATTACCGCACCGGCGCCGTGATCCCGGCGTTTTCACCCGGTGAACTGTACGGATCAGTCCCCGAACTGGCGGACTACTGCAACCTGGAAACCCAGAAACTCTACGGCGTTTTCAGCGAGAATATGGGTCCGGAGCAGTGGATCGGAACGGCTCAGGCGATTGGTGAAGAGATCCGCAAAGGCATTCACGGTATCGTTATCGGTCATGGCACCGACGTCATGCATCACACGTCAGCGATCTTATCATTCATGGTTCAGAATTCACCGGTTCCGATCGTAATGGTCGGCTCCCAGCGATCCTCCGACCGCCCGTCTTCCGATGCGGCGCTGAATCTTATTCATGCCGTTAATACCGCTGCAAAAAGTGATATTGCTGAAGTAATGGTCTGTATGTTTGGACCAACCTCCGACCAATATGGACTCCTGCATCGTGGAACCCGCGTCCGCAAGATGCATTCTTCTTACCGGTCAACTTTCCGCACGATTAGCGATATTCCTCTTGCAATGGTAGATCGCGACAAAATCACACCTTTACGCCATGATTATAAACACCGCCGCAACGATCGGGACGTTACCATTAATACGGCTTTTGAAGAAAAGGTCTCCATCGTCTATTATTATCCCAATATGCAGCCGGATATCATCGATTCGCTGATCGATAATGGATATCGCGGTATCGTCATTGCCGGAACCGGGTTGGGGCACGTGAACAAACCGGTCTATCCCGCCCTGCAACGAGCCCGGGACAAAGGCATCGCGGTATATATGACCGTTCAAACTCTCTGGGGTTACGTGCAGATGTATGTTTATGAAACCGGGCGCGAAATGATGCAACTGGGCGTGGTGCCCGCCGCTAATCTTCTGCCGGAAGTCGCCTATGTTAAACTGTGCTGGGCGCTGGGACAAACCGACGATCTTGATAAAGTCAAAGAAATTATGTTGACGCCTATCGCCGGCGAGATCACCGAGCGGGAGCCTTACAACGGCTACCTGATCTACCAGGGCGGTATCCCGGAAGTGGAAGAGTTTTTACGGGGAATTAAACGGTAGTAAAAGTAGAGTTATGATACATCGTGTTTCTTGGATATTTTATTGATCCAGAAATATCCAGCCAACGATCCAACGAAATAATACGGGAGATCGCTCCATGTAAAGGAATTTCCCAGGATCGTCACGCCGATAAAATTACCCCGCAGCAATTCCAGCAACGGCGGATGCCACAGCTGCATGAATTCCAGAATACAGGTAAGTGACAATACGATCAGGGCGATAGTAAGCGGTTTCAGTCGCTTGAAGAAAAGCGCTAAGACCAAACACCAGAATATTTCATAAAAGACTCCGCCCAGGGAATTATTCACCCAGGCATGAGCAGACCCGTTGTAGAATTTACTGTAAAATCCAATCGTTATAATGATAAGCAAAGATAAAAACAGCGCCCGATTGGTCCGTAGATAGGAAAGTGTTGATGTAATAATAATCAACTCCGGATTAAACCATAACGTTCGATGATATTATTTCCCCGATAGCTCCCGCTTGGCGACGCCGACGAAATCCATCTGCCCGGTCACATCGTTGAAATCCAGGTTGATGATCTCCCAACCATCTTTACCCATTTCATTGAGATACTTTTCGATCTCGTCAAATTTCTTTCCCCGGAAAATCCCGCCGGGAATTCGCATTGAATCGATGATTTTGTATTCCCATTTTTTCACAATTACCTCCACTTACTTATTCATAAATTGAGCGATTATAATTTTAACATTATCGGTTCATTCAGCATCTTTCTCTTACCTATTGGGTGTACCGCATCCTTTTTATACTTTCTGTACCCGCCTGCTAAAACGGAGTGGCGGGCAGGCAAACAGGAGTGTTTGTGTTACATGAATCGCTCAATTTAGGTTAGTATTTATTAAAGAATTGGTTGACTATTTCGACACAGCGATCCATTTCACAACCAATCGCCAGATGCCCGCAATTATTTTCCAGCACAAGCAAATCACATCCCAAGACCTTGGCAAAATCAATTGCCGGTTGCGGATTAACCAAATAATCTGTTTCGGAAACGATTATCAGCACGTCAGCCTTGATTGCTCCTGCAGCTTTCTCCATGGAGCCATCAAAATGAGCGAAAATATCATGGCTTTTCATTGCCCGAAGCTGGCTGGCTTTGTCATCGCTGGTATATATCGTCGAGGCTTCTTTATCATACTTTCCCATAAATTCGTCAAATTCACTGCGGGGCGTATGCTCAATCCGGTATGCTGGCGTCCGGGCAAAAAGTTCCATCCCGATATTACCGAGTCGTTGAATAGTCTTTTCCGGCATTTTGGCTGACTGAGCGGCTTCAATCAGCTCAAGCTCAAAACTCAGCAGCAACAGATCATAGGACGTGAATTGAGGAGTACAAACATACGCCACGGCTTTATCCATAAAACCCGGATACATCACGAGCCATTCAAAAGCCTGAAAGCTGCCCATGGAACCGCCGATAACGCCATAAATATGATCGATGCCAAGTTCTTTCATCAGCAGTTCATATTGAGTCCGCACCATATCCCGGATCGTGAAAACCGGGAATTTGTCGCCCCGCTGCCTTTTACTATTTGAAGGTGACGACGACACACCGTTTCCCAGGGCGTCAACGGCAATCACGTAAAACCGGGAGCTGTCCACCAGTTTTCCGGGTCCGATCAATTTCCCCAGATGCTTGCTTGTTCCGCCAAACCAGCTTGGATAAAGGATGACATTTGATTTATCTTGATTAAGTTTACCAAAAGTCCGGTAGCCGATACGACAGTTTTTTATCACCTGACCATTCTCCAGTTGAAAGCCGCCCAGATCGGCAAACTGCTGTTCACCCTCGGCAAAAAGCAACGTGAAACCGATCAGAACTACAAGTATAATCACAACAAAACTAAAATATTTCCGAAACATCCACTCCTCTTATTTACAGGTTAAATTACAATATTTTCACGCATTATGAAATATTTCCCAATTGTCTTGTATGTATTATATTTAGCCCTGCAATGAAATCGAGAAGAGGATAAAAACATGAAGATAAAAATATTTACCGTCGGCGGAACTATAGATAAAATCTATTTCGATCAGAAAAATGCCTACCAGGTCGGCGATCCTAAGATCGTTGAAGTTCTGCAGGAAGCTAATGTCACCCTGGATTTTGAAACTGAATCCATCATGCAGAAGGACAGCCTGGATATGACTGAGGAAGACCGCCGGATTATCTACGATAAAATTGCCAGCGATCATCACGAGCTGATCGTGATTACTCACGGCACCGACACGATGGTGGAAACCGCGAATACATTATCTGCTATTCCCAATAAAACGATTGTCCTCACCGGCTCCATGCAGCCCGCCCGCTTCAAGAACAGCGATGCCGTCTTTAATATAGGTTGTGCCATTGCCGCGGTTCAGGCGTTACCTCACGGCGTGTATATAACAATGAACGGGCGGATTTTCGATCCCTTTTCGGTGCGGAAAAACGTAGATAGGAACCGTTTCGAGACGATTTAAGCGGAATTATCAGCCACAGAGGGAATTTTGGTATCTCTGGCTGCGGGGTTGTACTCCGTAGCCGAATAAGTCATCTTCTATGTTTTTAATTAATTCAAATAAGCGTTCCGGAGCGAAACCCCGGAACGAGAAGGAATGGAAAAACAAGCATTTTTGCGTCAAAGCAAAAATAATAGCGTGATTATTTGCCTACACGCAAATATAACAGACCGGAACGAGAAAAATCACCGATTTATATTTTAACCTCGATTCGACAAATTAGCCTCAAAAATGCTAAAATATTGGGAGTCGGCATTCGCAAGTTGTTGTTTTAATTAGTTTGATTTGTCGGAATCGCAGCCGTAGTGCCTGAATATATATTTTATACTTGGTGGGGC
>JAUVYH010000089.1 GCA_030603165.1 Fidelibacterota bacterium | reverse complement strand
ACTGTCAAATGTACGCGCCTGGGCTAAGCCCTGCGCATTCAAGATCAGCGTCATCGCTGCCGTTAATGTCGTCTTCCCATGATCTACATGTCCTATCGTACCTACATTCACATGGGGCTTCGTACGCTTAAATTGTTCCTTCGCCATGGGGTCTCTCCTTAATTTTGTAAAAACTCGGGGATAAAGCCTCTTGCCTTTTCGATGATTTCCCGCTGGATTTTTTTATCGCAGTATTCATAACTGGAAAATCTCATCGTAAAAACAGCTCTCCCCTGACTTAAAGATCTTAAATCAGTTGCGTATCCAAATGATTCCCTAAGCGGAACCATTGCGTCAACAATGTTAATATCATTTCGTTTATTCATACTTAGAATATTCGAGCGCCGGGCATTGAGGTCGCTAATTACGTCTCCAAGATATGCATCCGGTACCGAAACTTCTAAAGCCATTATCGGTTCTAATATCGCCGGATCAGCTTTATAAAGAGCATCTTCCAGCGCCATTGAAGCGGCAACTTCAAATGCCATCACTGTACTATCGCTTTCCCGGTACTCTCCATCAATCAGTCTGACCCTGATTTTATGCAGCGGATACCCGGCAACAACTCCGCTTTTTACACTATTTTGAACACCTCGTTCGATTGCCGGGAAAAATTCTTTAGGAATCAACATTTTCGGAATATCATTTTGAATAACTACACCATGCTCTGCAGTACCATCGTGAGCAACCGTCAATCTGATAACTGCATATTGAGTTTTACTTCCGGTCTGGCGATCGAATCGCCCCTCTCCGGTTGCTTCATTCTCAACAGTTTCACGATAGGAAACCTGAGGCTTTCCTACATGTGCCCGAATTCTAAATTCTCTCTGCAAGCGGTCAACCAGTATTTCCAGGTGAAGTTCACCCATTCCGGAAATAATTATCTGTCCCGTTTCTTCGTCCTGCGAAATTCTAAATGTCGGATCTTCGTAAGCCAGTTTTTCGAGTGATATAGCCAAATTATCCGAATCAGCTTTACTTTTGGGTTCTACTGTAATCGAAATAACCGGTTCCGGGAAGTCCATAGATTCCAGGATAATCGGATTTTTCGAATCACAAAGAGTATGTCCGGTGAAACTGTGTTTTAGTCCAACCAGGGCGCCAATTTCTCCAGCCGCTAATTCTTCACGGTCTTCCCGTTTGTTTGCATGCAATAAAAGCAAGCGGCCGACACGTTCCTTCTTCTCAATAGAGGAGTTAAAGATCTGGCTACCCTTTTTGATTACACCGGAATAAACCCGGATAAAACTCAATCTGCCTACATGAGTATCGGTCATTATTTTAAAGATCAGCGCCGAGGTAGGCTCTTCCGGACTTGCTTTGCGCTGAATAGCCGTTCCCCTAAGGTTAACACCTTGAACCGGTGGTATATCAATGGGAGATGGAAGAAAATTCAATACTGCATCCAATAACGGCTGCACACCTTTATTCTTAAAGGCGGAACCGCATAGAACCGGTACTATCTCATTTTGTAGCGTGCCGACACGAATAGCTTTAATAATCTCTTCCGGTTCAATGACATCACCACTCAGATATTTGGCAAAAAGCACGTCATCAAAATTTGCCACTTCTTCCAGTAAAATTTTACGATACTCTTCGGCAATATCTTTTAAGTCGTCGGGAACATCGCCAATATAATATTTTTGACCGAGCGCATTTGAATCGTATATAACGCTTTTAAAATTAATCAAATCAATAATTCCGGTAAACATTTCACCGGATCCAATCGGCAGATTAACAGGAACCGGCTTCGCTTTGAGCCGTTCTTTGACCATGGTTAGCACATTGAAGAAATCAGCGCCCGCCCGATCCATTTTATTCACAAAAGCGATCCGGGGAATGGAATATTTATCAGCCTGGCGCCAGACTGTCTCGCTCTGAGGCTCCACTCCGCCAACACCACAGAAAATAGCAATCGCTCCGTCAAGTACGCGAAGCGATCGTTCTACTTCCGCCGTAAAATCAACATGTCCCGGCGTATCAATAATATTTATTCGATGATCATTCCAATAACATGTTGTAGCGGCAGACGTGATGGTAATCCCACGCTCTTTTTCCTGCTCCATCCAGTCCATAGTCGTAGAACCATTGTGAACCTCACCCATTTTATGGACACGTCCCGTGTAAAAAAGAATGCGTTCGGTTGTAGTGGTTTTACCCGCATCGATATGCGCCATAATTCCAATATTCCGAACGTTTTTTAATAATTCTTTAAACACGTACATTGATCCTATTATCTGAAGTGAGCAAAGGCTTTATTTGCTTCTGCCATTCGATGAGTATCATCTCTTTTCTTAATTGATGCACCTTCGCCATCAGCTGCAGCCATAAATTCAGCAGCCAGTTTTTCCGCCATCGATTTACCGGGACGGGCTTTTGCAAAATTAATAATCCAACGAGATGCCAGCGCAAACTTGCGTCTTGATTTGACTTCAATTGGCACCTGATAAGTTGCGCCGCCAATTCTTCTGGATTTTACCTCCATAACAGGAGATACATTATTCATTGCTTTTCGGAATACATCCAGTCCATTTGCTTTCCGTTTTTCTTCAATGATATCAATTGCGTTGTAAAATATATTCTCTGCAATAGACCGCTTACCCTTTCGCAAAACATAACTGATAAATCTGGCTACATCGATACCGCCATATTTCGGATCAGGTATAACTTCACGAGTAATAACTTTTTTTCTACGTGGCATTAAGTAATCTCCCTACTATGACGGACGTTTGGTACCATATCGGGACCGACTGTTTCTTCTATCATTCACACCACTGGTGTCGAGAGTACCACGTATAATGTGGTAACGAACACCTGGAAGATCTTTAACACGTCCTCCTTCAACTAATACAATGGAATGTTCCTGGAGGTTATGACCTTCACCAGGAATATATGCGTTCACTTCCTTGCCATTAGTAAGACGAACACGCGCAACTTTCCGGAGCGCTGAATTCGGCTTTTTCGGTGTAGTTGTATAAACACGAGTACACACACCTCTCTTTTGAGGACAGCCGCGCAGCGCTGGCGCTTTCTCTTTTTTACTTACGGTTTTTCTACCCTTACGTACTAGCTGGTTAATCGTTGGCATATTCTCTCCATTATAAAAGCCTGTAAAAATACAATTACTTTATTTTTTAAGCAATAGATTTTATTCGATAAGCGTCTATTTTTGTAAGGCTGCAAGTTCATCCTCCTTAGATCGTTCTCTTTCCCGAATAGAATCCCATTCCTGCAACTCTTCCTCGGGTTCGATTGCTATAATATCCTTGTACTTCCGTAATCCCGTACCGGCAGGAATTAAGTGCCCCATCAAAATATTCTCTTTCAGACCGCGTAAATAATCTACTTTGCCAGCTACTGAGGCATCGGTCAATACGCGAGTGGTTTCCTGAAAAGAGGCTGCCGAAAGAAATGATTCCGTGTTTAAGGACGCTCTGGTGATACCCAAAAGCATCTCTGTAAACTGCGCCGGTCTGGCCGGGCGGGCTTTTGCAGGATTTCTACCCTCTTCTTTTAACAGGCGATTAAATTTTGCAAATTCCTTTTTCGACACAACATCTTCAATATCCCAATCGGAATCACCAACATTGGTAATAACAACATATTCCTTAATACGTTCATTCTCTCTTATCAATTCACGTTTATTGACACGGTCTTTTTCTAACAGGTCTGTATCTCCGGAATCTTCAATAAGAACCTTCTGCATCATTTGACGAACAATAACTTCAATATGTTTATCGTTGATACGAACGCCCTGAAGTCGATATACTTCCTGGATTTCATTCACCAAATATTCCTGAACTTTTCGAGGATCCTGAACTGCCAGAATATCCTGCGGCGCTACCGGACCTTCGCATAAACGGTCACCGGCTTTGACTTCATCACCCTGATTAACTAAAATATGGCGACCATAAGGCATTTTGTATTTTTTCTGGAGCTCGTCAGTACTGGAAACGATGATTTCTCGAATACCTTTTTCCGTTTTTCCAAACGAGATATTTCCATCTATTTCTGTAATCACAGATGGATCTTTCGGGCGTCTCGCTTCAAACAACTCGGCGACGCGAGGCAGACCACCGGTAATATCACTGGTTTTACTCATCTCTTTTGGAATCTTAGCGATAACATCACCAGTGACAACATCATCACCATTTCTGACGACTAACGTCGCCCGAACCGGTAAAATAAATCCGTGATGAACAACTTCTTGTCCATCTTCTACACTCACGATGTCAACTCGAGGCTGGATAGTACGATCTTTGGCTTCAATCACTGTTGTTGATTTGTGTCCGGATTCATCTGCTTCAATACTATACGTCACATTTTCAACCAAATCTACAAACCGGACTTTCCCATCGTTTAACGCCAGGATTTGATCCATATAAATATCCCAGCGGAATAGCGTCTGTCCAATCTTTACCTCGTCGCCTTCTTTGACCAGTATGTGAGCGCCGTACGAGATATTGTAAGTAGATGTCACACGGTTGTTTTCATCAATCAGGCTCAACATCGCATTGCGAGAGACCACTACCGAATATTTTTCTCTTTTATAATCAATAAATTTGTAATTATCTGAGAATATAACTTTGCCCTTGCTTTTTGCGACCGTCTCAGATTCTTCAACAATACGGGCAGCAGTACCACCAAAGTGGAATGTTCGCAGGGTCAACTGAGTGCCTGGCTCCCCAATGGATTGGGCTGCCATAATTCCGGTTGCCTCACCAATGTTAACCAATTTTCCGGTTGCCAGATTACGTCCGTAACAATTACTACAAACACCCCGGCGAGATTCACAGGTTAATACCGACCGAATCCTGATCTTTTCGATCCCCGAACGCTGAATTCTCAGCGCTTTTGTCTCGGTAATTTCCTGACCGGCTTCTACGATAATTTCATTATCATCTTCCGGGTTAAAAACATCTTCCTGGGCAACACGACCAACAATTCGATCTGCCAGGTTTTCAATAATATTTTCTTCTTTCTTTAATGCGGTAATCTCAATACCATTAATCGTGCCGCAATCTACTTCCGAAATAACCACATCCTGAGAGACGTCAACAAGACGGCGGGTAAGGTAACCGGCATCAGCAGTTTTTAAGGCAGTATCCGCCAGACCCTTACGGGCTCCGTGCGTGGAAATAAAGTATTCCAACACGGTCAAGCCTTCCTTAAAGTTCGACGTAATTGGTGTTTCAATAATTTCACCGACCTGACCGGTCATGGTTTTTTGCGGTTTTGCCATCAATCCACGCATACCTGCCAGCTGCTTAATCTGTTCGCTACTTCCACGAGCGCCGGAATCCGCCATCATAAACACGGGGTTGAATCCCTGACGATTTTTTGCCATATTGTCAATCATAACTTGCGAAAGTTTATTTGTTGTATGGGTCCAGTTATCAATAACTTTATTATACCGCTCACCTTCGGTTAAAATACCTTTCCGGAATTTTTTCTGGATGTTTTCAACTCTGACAAATGAATCTTTAAGAATAGTATCTTTTTCATCAGGAATGAGCACATCTGATATAGAAATTGACACACCGGATTGTGTAGCGTATTTAAAACCGAGGTTTTTCAGATTGTCGAGAAACTTTACAGCTTCAAAGTTTCCGGCTTCTTGAAATGCTTTCCCTACGATTCTTTCAACTGTTTTTTTACTAATTAACTCATTTATATAACCCATACCTTTGGGCAGAGTACGATTAAAGAGCGCTCTGCCTGTCGTTGTATCGATGATTTTACCATTCACTCTGATTTTTACTTTGGCATGTAAATCGACTTCGCCGTTTTCATTAGCCGTAACCGCTTCATCAATTGACGAAAAAGTTAAGCCTTCTCCTAAAGCCCCATCTTTTTGACGTGTTATGTAATACATTCCAAGCACCATATCCTGAGATGGAATGGCAATTGGATGTCCATTCGCCGGATGAAGAATATTATGGCTGGATAATGCCAGAACCCGGCATTCCATCTGTGCTTCAAACGACAGCGGTACATGAACAGCCATCTGGTCGCCATCAAAGTCAGCATTGAATGCTGCGCAAACCAGCGGATGGATCTGAATGGCTTTACCATTGATTAATACCGGCTGAAATGCCTGAATACCAAGACGGTGCAGTGTCGGTGCGCGGTTTAATAATATCGGCTGATCTTTGACTACATACTCCAAAACCCTGTAAACTTCAGGATCCTTTCGTTCTACCATCGATTTGGCTGCTTTTGGTGTTTTTGACAGGCGTCGTCTAATCAATTGATGAATAATATGAGGTTTAAACAGTTCAATCGCCATCTCTTTCGGCAAACCGCACTGATTCAGTTGCAATGTCGGTCCAACAACAATCACCGAACGTCCGCTGTAATCAACACGTTTACCTAACAGGTTCTGACGGAAACGACCTTCTTTACCTTTGAGCATATCACTAAGGCTTTTCAATGGACGGCGCGTCCCGCTACGTACTTCAGTCCGCCTGCGGCTGTTGTCAAACAGTGAATCCACCGCTTCCTGCAACATCCTTTTTTCATTACGAAGAATTACATCAGGCGCTTTGATCTCGATAAGCTGTTTTAAACGATTATTCCGGATAATAACCCGGCGATAAAGATCATTCAGATCACTGGCTGCAAAACGCCCGCCCTCTAACGGAACAAGAGGTCGCAGATCCGGTGGAATTACCGGCAATACCGTAACAATCATCCATTCCGGTTTATTAACAGGTTTTTCCTCACTCAGTAGAAAGGTTTTGATAACTTTTAACCGTTTGAGAATTTCGGTTTTTTGTGTTACTGATTTCTTTATCTTAAGCTCTTTTTTCAGATCACGAACCAGAATTTCAACATCAACTTTCTGAAGCAGTTCACGGATAGCTTCACCGCCGGTTTTGGCCATGAAATAATTCTGGGACTCTTCTTCATCGAATAATTCTGTTTTCGGTCCGAATTTTCTTGTATTTTCAAAATATTCTTCTTCCGAAATTACAGATTTATACGGCAGTTCAGAACCACCCTTATTTAATACAACATATTTTTCATAATAGACGATCTCTTCAATCTTTTTAGTCGGAATATTCAGAAGATAATACAATTTGCTCGGAATTGAGCGCAAAAACCAAATATGTACGACCGGAACAGCCAGGGTAATATGTCCCATCCGTTCCCGGCGGACTTTTTTTCTGGCGACCTCTACTCCACATCGGTCGCAAACAATTCCTTTATACCTGATCCGTTTGTATTTTCCACAATGACATTCCCAATCCTTCACCGGTCCAAATATTTTCTCACAGAATAACCCGTCTTTTTCCGGTTTATAAGAACGATAATTAATCGTTTCCGGTTTAAGCACTTCACCATGGGAGCGGATTAAAATCGTTTCTGGAGAAGACAGGTGAATGGTAATACTTTCAAATTCACGCTTTTGACTAAAAGGTCTTGTAAAATTCATTTGTTTATTATTACCTCCAACCCCTTCATTCGGGCTAACTTATATCCATTTCTATGCATAGACCTTGCAGCTCTTTCAACAATACATTAAAGGATTCAGGTATTCCGAAATCGGAGAAATTTTCACCCTTCACGATTGCATTATAAACTCTGGAACGACCTTCCACATCATCAGACTTAACAGTCAGGATTTCTTGTAAAGTATAAGCAGCGCCATAAGCTTCAAGAGCCCACACTTCCATCTCGCCAAATCGTTGACCGCCAAATTGGGCTTTCCCGCCAAGCGGCTGCTGCGTTACCAACGAGTATGGACCCGTTGATCGGGCATGCATCTTATCTTCAACAAGATGCGCCAGCTTCATCATGTAGATGTATCCAACAGTCACCGGGTTATCATATGGCTCTCCGGTCATACCGTCGAACAGTACCGTTTTACCGCTTTTCGGAAGATCCGCTTTCTTCATTTCTTCGACAACTTCCCTTTCGGAAGCGCCATCAAACACGGAAGTTTCGTAATGAATTCCTAATTTCATTCCTGCCCAACCCAGCATTGTTTCATACAGCTGACCAAGGTTCATACGAGACGGCACACCAAGTGGATTTAATATGATATCAATGGGAGTGCCATCCTCTAAAAATGGCATATCTTCCTGTGGTACTATTATGGAAACAACCCCTTTATTGCCGTGGCGCCCTGCCATCTTATCACCAATCTGGATTTTCCGTTTGTTAGCAACATAGACTTTCGCCAATTGCAAAACTCCGGGTTGCAGGTCATCTCCGACTTTGATTTTATAAATTTCCCGTTCCAGCTCTTCATCAATTTTTTGAGACAATACATAATAATCTCGAAAGAGGCGCTCAATTATTTTGCTGACTGCTTCATCCTTGGTCCAAGCCTCTTCAAAACTCAGGTTATCAAAATCCAGTTGCTCGAATACTTTTTCTGAAAATTTCGTTCCGGCGCGAACAATAGTACTTGATCTGGAGATATCCTTAATAGAATTAGATGTTTTACCAGATATCAGCTTCTTTAATATTGAATTGCGGCGATCTCGCAGAACCTGGTGCCGCAGGATACTTTTATTAGTCTCTTCTTCAATACGGCGTTTTTCGTCCGTCCGGCTGGTTTTTCCTTTTCTCTGAAATAATTTTGTGTCAACTGCAATACCGCGAATACCGGAATCGGCTCGTTTGGAGGCATCTTTTACATCACTGGCTTTCTCTCCGAATATTGCCCGAAGCAGTTTTTCTTCCGGTGTCGGATCGGTTTCACCTTTTGGAGTAACTTTCCCAATCAGGATGTCATTCGGTATGACTTCAGCTCCGATCCGGATGATACCGTTGGAAACCAGATTTTTCGTGGTATCTTCGCTGACATTCGGTATTTCTTGCGTCAATTCTTCATTTCCGCGTTTCGTGTCACGAACTTCCAGTTCAAATTCCTTTACATGAACCGACGTAAAAACATCATCCCGGACAAGTCTGTCGCTGAGTACAATTGCATCCTCAAAGTTATATCCGCGCCAGGGCATGAACGCAACGAGCACATTACGACCAAGCGCCAATTCACCCTGATCGGAAGCGCAACCATCCGCGATCACATCACCTTTTTTGACACGATTTCCTTTACGGACTAATGGTTTTTGATTGATTGAAGTATCCTGGTTGGTTCTATGAAATTTAGCTAATTCTACCTTGACTTGCTCCAGACTTTCATCCAACAGAAAATCATCTTGTGAATGTGATCGAATTGAAATATAATCAGCACAAACTTCTTCAACTTCTCCATCGATGGGAGATATAACCGTCGTTCTGGAATCTTTTGCGACAGTTCTTTCCAAACCGGTTCCTACAATCGGTCGCTCGGGTTTTAACAGCGGTACAGATTGGCGCTGCATATTTGAACCCATCAATGCACGGTTAGCATCATCATGTTCAAGAAACGGGATCAAAGCCGCGGAAATCGATACGATCTGGTTCGGAGAAACATCCATATATTTGAGGTCCTTCGGTTCAACAATCGGAAACTCGCCTCTGATTCGAGCGCGAACACGTGTCCGTTCGAACTGATTTTTCTCATTCAGCGGTGCATTCGCCTGTGCGATCAACGCACGATCTTCATCATCCGCCGATAAATACTTTACTTTTTTAGTTACCGTTGCAGTACCGTTTTTAATATCTACAACCCGATAAGGCGCTTCAATAAAACCAAGGTGATTGACAAAAGCATAGGTTGCCAGCGATGATATCAGACCAATATTAGGACCTTCAGGAGTTTCAATCGGGCAGAGCCTGCCATAATGGGTATAATGAACGTCACGAACTTCAAAGCCGGCTCTTTCCCTGGTAAGACCACCGGGACCTAATGCTGAAACACGACGTTTGTGTGTAATCTCCGCCAGAGGGTTGGTCTGATCCATAAACTGTGACAACTGGCTGGTGCCATAGAATGAATTGATAACGGATGTTACAATTCTTGAATTGATCAGATCCTGAGGAGTCAGGTTTTCCGATTCCCGCAGATTCATTCGTTCTTTAATTGTCCGAGCCATACGTGTAAACGCAAGGTTAAACTGGTTTGTCAGCTGTTCTCCAACGGTTCTGACTCTTCTATTCCCTAAATGATCAATATCGTCCGGTCCCAGATTTCCTTTCTTCATCTGGACAATGTGCTTCATGATTTCGACAATATCGTCCTTTGTCAGGACGGTGCTTTCCAGAGGTACATTCAGGTTAAACTTTTTATTGATACGATAGCGACCGACTTGACCGAGGTCATATTTCTTCGGACTAAAAAACAGACGTTCTACAAACTTTTTTGCTATCTCCAGATTTGGCGGTTCGCCGGTACGCAAACTGCGATATAAAAAATATAAAGCTGTTTCTTCGTCGTAAGTAGCGGTGTCTTTTCGAAATGTATTGATAAAAACTGATTTCTCAATCTCGTCATCAGTTGTAAAAACAAGTATTGATTCTACATCATGTTCTTTGCACTTCTTAATAATATCTTTATCAACCGCAATTATCTCTTTAACTTCCAGAATTACTTCACCGGTTTCAGTATCTATAATGCTTTCGGCAAGCGTTTTCCCAACGGCATCTTTGGCGGCGCTCTGAATATTGACCATCTCGCCGATACCAAATAGTTTCAGGATATCTTCGTTCGTCGGATAACCAAAGGCTCTTAATAATATGGTAGCAGGAAATTTGCGGCGCCTGTCAATTATCGCACTAAGAACATCACGCGTATCAATTACAAAATCCACCCACGAACCCCGAAACGGAATCACACGGGCTGTATAAATTTTCATACCATTGGTGTGGATACCTTCATCAAAGAATACACCGGGAGACCGCTGAAGCTGACTGACGATCACTCGTTCGGCGCCATTTATAATAAATGTGCCTTTTTCAGTCATATAGGGTACATTTCCGAAGAAAATATCCTGTTCAATACCGGCGGCATAATTCCCTTTTTCGCCACCTTCTTCACTTATATGCAGAACCAAACGAACTTTTAGAGGAACGGTATAACTTACACCACGCTCCAAACACTCTTTAATACAATACCGGGGTTCTCCTATAGTATAATATTTATACTCCAAAATATAATTGCCATGAGAGTCCTCTACGGGAAATACGTTATGGAATGCTGATTCAATCCCGGTTTTTTTCCTTTCGGTCGGCAATACACCTTTTTGCAGAAATTCATCAAAGGAGTCAACTTGGACCGCTAAGAGACTTGGCATTTCCTGAACTGAAGAAATCTTTGAAAAAGACTTTCTTCCAGTAGATTTAGGGGGAGTATTACTCAAGAGTATCCCTCCTTTTCACGTTTAAATATCCCCATGAATGGGGATAATTATTTCAGTTTGTAGAAGCACTGTCATTCAAAAACAATGGCAAGGCTGGTTTGACTATTTAATCTCAACAGTAGCGCCAGCTTCTTCTAATTGTTTTTTCAGACCTTCGGCTTCTTCTTTTGAAACACCTTCTTTTACAGAATTCGGAGCACCATCTACAAGATCTTTAGCTTCTTTCAGACCAAGACTGGTAGCAGCTCTGACAACTTTAATGACATTAATCTTCTGAGAACCAATCTCTTTCAAAACAACATCAAATTCCGTTTGTTCTTCTTCTTCGGCTACGGCTGCGTCTGCGCCTGGAGCTGCAGCTGCTACAGCAACGGGAACAGCGGCTGTTACATTAAACTTATCTTCGATCTCTTTAATCAGTTCAGAAATCTCCAGCATATTGGCTTTTTCTAGATATGCAAGAACGTTTGCCCTTGTTATGTCTGCCATGTCTTAATTTCCTCCTTTTACTGCAAACTATTTTCTTATTTCTTCTCACTTAGTGACTTCAGCACGCCCACCATCTGACTCATTTGTGCTTTTAAAGTACCAACAAATTTACTCATCGGGGCGGCAAATGTACCGACTAACTGCGATAACAGTACTTCGCGAGTCGGTAAGTTTATTATAGTACTGATCCGATCAGTGCCATATAATTCTTTTTCAAAAATACAACCGGTAATACTCAGATTTTTAAGTTTATTTTTTTTAATAAACCTGGATATAATTTTCCCCGGAGATACGGGGTCTTCATAACTTAAGGCAATGCCCATCTGCCCATCCATCAAGGTGTCAATAGATTCAAATCCCGCCTGCCGGGCAGCGATTCGGGACAGTGTTTTTTTAGCAACTCTATATTCAATATTTGCGAAATGAAGTTCTCTACGCAAATCATTAAACTGTTCAACATTCATCCCTTTGTAATTAGTAAAGTAGATGCCTCTTGCCCTGGCAAATTTATCAGTAACCTCTTCAACAATCTTCAGATTTTTCTCACTTGGCATAATAACTCCTCAATCCGTTTACTGTTACAATATGGTGGTTTTGTCCACTCGCACACCAGGTCCCATTGTTGTTGTAAGGGTCAATTTTTTAAAATAAACTCCTTTAGTTGCAGAGGGTCTCATGCGCATCAGGGTCGCAATCAGGGTTTTAATATTATCGGCAAGATTCTCGATGGAAAATGATTTTTTACCGACTGGCGTGTGAATAATACCGTTTTTATCAACACGGATTTCAATACGCCCTGCCTTTACATCTTTTACTGCGGCTTCAATATTCACCGTGACCGTACCCGTTTTCGGGTTGGGCATCAATCCTTTAGGTCCCAGAATACGCCCTAATTTACCAACCTGTCCCATAGTATCCGGAGTTGCGATAATTACATCTACGTCGTTCCATCCTTTTTGGATTTTTTCGATATATTCCTCCACTCCGACATAATCGGCGCCGGCTTTTTGAGCTTCCTCCTGCTTGGATTTTGTCATCACCAGCACTCGAACCTGACGCCCGGTACCATGTGGATAGGAAACCGTTCCACGAATATTCTGGTCGGCATGTTTGGGATCAACTCCCAAATTTACGTGGGCTTCAAAGGTTTCGTCAAATTTTGTCCCCTCGATAGTTTTCAACAGATTAATGGCTTCTTCAAGGGAGTAATCTTTATTTCGATCGACTTTTTTATAATTGTTTTCTACCCTTTTCGAGACTTTCATATAGCTGAATCCTCTATTCTTTGATCGTAATGCCCATGCTGCGGGCTGTTCCTTTTATCATTTCCATTGCACATTCAACAGTGTTTGCATTCAGGTCGGGCATTTTTAATTCGGCGATTTCCCTGACCTGATTTAAATCTACTGAACCTACTTTACTTTTATTAGGTTCGCCTGATGCTTTATCCAGTTTTGCTGCTTTCTTGAGAAGTACTGCCGCCGGTGGTGTTTTGGTTATAAACGAAAAAGACCGGTCAGCATATACCGTAATTACGACCGGGATTATTAACCCCGTTTTATCCTGAGTTCTCGCATTGAACGCTTTACAAAATTCGACGATGTTTACACCATGCTGACCCAGTGCCGGACCAACTGGCGGTGAGGGACTGGCTTTCCCTGCTTCAAT
>JAUVYH010000075.1 GCA_030603165.1 Fidelibacterota bacterium | reverse complement strand
AGTGAGTGGATTGATTCCATGTAATGTACTCGCTATTTCAACGCTTGCAAATTAAACGCTATTTCAAATTAAAACAATTTATTTTACTGTAAATCTGATATTATCATATATTGCTTTCTTTAATACGTCTTCTTCAGGATAAATATTAGAAAAAACGAACTGATTAAAGCCCCTCAGGCGTCCTTTGGAAGCATAATAATCATACTGCCCCAAATATACCGGTGTGGAATCTCCCACGCTTTCGGAAATCCACAGATCATATTTACCTTTTTCTCCTTCGTTATTGTTAAATCTGAATTTTACTGTGTGCCAGGTATATCTTTGATATTTATAGTTTGTATAAATTAATTTTCCTTTCTGATTGATAAATTGACTGGTAAAAACCGAATCATTCCTGAAACATACATACACACCCCAGTTTAATGACCCATCTAAATAGGAATCTCCTTTTGTTGAAAATCCAATGCTTCCATCCATTGGATATACCTCATATTCAATATCACCTGATATAAAATGTTTATCACCATTATATTCTATTGTATGCCACTTAAATCCGATATTTGTTAGCACCAGTTGATTATTTGTAATTGTTGCATCAGCCGTACCATACCATCCTGAAAGATCATTATTATTAAAATCATAGAGATATTCCTTAGCTGTTGGACTATCCCATACCAAACCGACATGAATAATCCCAACATCTTCTATCTTATTCATATGAATAGTAACATAACTTACGCTGCCTTTCGATATAGTTAGGTAAGCTTCGCCCTCGTATGTCAATTCGGTATTGAAGTAAGCCTGTACGACTAAATGCCAAATCCCAACGGGAATATCCTGGAATATACAATACGCTGAATCTGCACTAATCGTAAATTCTTCAATAATTGTATCATATTTAGGATTACTCAGAATTCCGATTATCTGATCGACATCAAGTGGAATATTTCCGGCTATAATCTGTAATTTCTGTAGAGTGCCAAGCGGATTATCTGCAATAAAACTGTTTTCATTATTACAGGACACAAATAGCAGAACTAATAAAACTGTCGTTAATAAAAATAATTGTAATACCTTCATAATAGCTCCTACTAATTAATTGTGTAAAATTTCATATGTTTTATTGTTATTTGAGAAGCGAGATTTGAAAGAGCTTGGGAACAGTAGAGACGCATATTTTCCAGGTCTCCATTAATTTGAGTTCTCATTTGATATTCCTAACTATAGAGTGAGTGAATTGAATCCATGTAATGTCCTCGCTATTTCAACACTTACAAATTAAACGCTATTTCACTTTAGCTTAACTTCATTAAATCGAAGGCTTTAATTCCTGATCAATTCTTTCCTTTAAAAATATTTTTATTAGAGATTGATAAGGAACATCTCTTTTATTCGCAATCATTTTTATCTCGGCTAAAATGAATTCCGGCAGACGAAGTGAGATTGTCTTTGTTGATGGTTTAAGGTTAGAAAATGCGATTTTTTCTGATTTTTCCCAATTGATATATTCCGTGGAATCAGACTTTACCCAGAATTCTCTTTCTTCATCTTCATCTTTAAATTTAGGTATCTTTTTTAATCTGTTCATAATATACTTCTCTTTCCTTTTTATTCATATCTCTTGCTGATATAACACGAATAAGATCTTTTCTTCTTGTAAATGCAATAAATAGTAATCTTTCAACATCTGTTCTTCCAAGTATATACCATCTTTTCTCATATTGAGAATGTTTCGTGTCATCAGCAATAATTAGTGGCTCATTAAAAAATACTTGTTCAGATTCGTTTCTTGTGACCTGGTGACGAATCCAATTTTTTTCAGCATTTTCTGCGTCCCAGTCAAATCCTACACAATTTAATAATAGTTCATCCATAACATTTGTATATTATCAACATATACATTCATTGTCAATAGAAATTTCGTTAAATGAAAATACTATCTTGCCGGCACAGAAACACAATATACCGAAGAAACAAACTTCATTGCCCGGAAACCTCAGAAACCAATTTGGCTTCGCTAAAATTGACAACTCCGCAAAAAGTATATTCAAATTAATGAATTATGCTCTAACAATATTATTTTCAAGGTATTACGTATATTTGTCGCAAGTATTGGTAATTAATGCATTTAGCGTTTTTCGTGTGTTTCGTGGGCACTTTTTACGAATTCATCAAAATCGGTTTTGCTTAGATATTTTATTCCGATGGTTTATTGCGTAAGTGATCTTTCCCTGTCGAAGGATTCTTACTCTTCTCTTTCGTAAAAAATACCACAATAATTAAACCCGCCATAACCAGCGCCATAGACGTAAACTGGGCACTGCTCAGTCCAAGACTGACTTTTGGGTTGACCCTGATAAATTCCATGAAGAAGCGTTCAACGCCTGCAAAAATCAGATACAGGGCGAATGTTGTTCCGGCGCGTTTAGTGCGTGGACGTATTAATTTTACCAGCACGAAAAATAGTGAAATATTTATCAGCGTCTCATATAATTGCGTCGGGTGCACCGGATAATTAGCCGGCGGCGATGCATACGGGAAGGTCACAGCCCAGGGCAAATCGCAGGCTACTCCGTGACAGCATCCGGCAAAAAAACAACCGATCCTGCCAATGCCCTGCCCGATCAATAAAACAGGTCCGATAATATCAACCCATTCACCAAGCGGTTTTTTCGATAAAACAATCAGCAGTATGACCGCCGCAGCGCCGCCAACAAGACCGCCGTGATAGACAAGCCCGGCGCCGGAGAAAATCATTCCGATTGGATCCTGAAGAACCTCATGGAAAAATTCAATCAGGTAAAATATCTTTGCGCCTAAAATACCGCCTATCGCGCCCCAGAAAATAATACTGCTGGCAAAATCCGGGTTGTCACCCCGTTTTACAGCCTCGTGTTTCAAAATCAAATAGCCCACCAGAAAGGCGGTTGCCATCATAAATCCATAGGTGTAAACCGTAAGTGGTCCGATATGTAACAGTTCCGGATGCATAGTACCTCGTTTATTTTAGTTCTTTAACCTGTTTAATTCATAAATCTTGCCACTTCCGAAGGAATCCCTTTGGGAAAAGACACTAAGGCTCTAAGAATTAATACAATATAGATATTGAAATATATGAAATAAATCAAAATTTATACCCTACCTTTTTATCTTTATTTTTATATTAAACATCACTTTGTGTCTTGGTGCCTTCGTGGCTATGAATAATTTAGGTTAAGTTCTTTAAAAGAATTAATGTGCAAAATATTTTCAATAGGGCGTTTTGGTACATGAAGACGCGCGTCGGCGTCCTGCCAGTAGCGAATAGTATCACCGGAGACTTCCGCCACCGGATCTTCTGCAGGATATCCAAGCGCAATTACAGAGTCAATCGTATAGTCTTCAGGAATTTGATATAACGCTCGTAATGAATCGCGCTCAACCGATGCTAACCAGCAGCTTCCGATGCCATTCGACAAAGCCGCTAACATAAAATTTTCAATGGCAGCCCCGGCATCATGATGAGACCACTTTTTACCCACTTTTTCATTGATCAATACAATGAGATAGGCAACGGGACGCCGGTTCGATTTCGGGTCGCCCTCCGGGTAAATATAGGCAGCCCATTTTAACAAAGGAAAAATGGAATCGACCTGGCGTTTGTCGGTAACCAGGATATATTCAAGCGGTTGAAGATTTGCAGCCGACGGCGCCAGTCTGGCAGCATCAACACAATCGATCAATACGTCCTCATGAATGGACTTTTGCTGAAATTGGCGGATTGTGCGCCTCGATTTAATCAGATCAATAAAATTCATAAGATGTATGAATTAGTAAATCCCGTTACGAATTTCAAAATTTGTTTTACGCAGCTTTGCCGTTAATATCTTTGCGAGATTTCGCATTACAACAAATCCGACATGCTCATTTTCCTCAAGAAAACGGTGGAAATCAAGATAATCCACGTAGAGAAAATCGGAATCTTCTTCGGCAACAATTGATGCGGAACGGGTTGAACCGTCTAACATTGCAAATTCGCCATAAACGTCATTATCTCTCAGCGTCGCAATTTTCTCATATTCACCGGGTGAAGAGCTGGATAATATATTTACGCTAATACGTCCGCGTGAAATAATATACAGTTCGTTAGAAGGTTCACCTTCTTTCAAAACAACTTCATTTTTTTTCGCATATTTACAATGGACTATTTTAGCAAGATTCTCAAGTTCTGCATCTGATAATCCACTGCAAAGTTCGCTGCGTCTCAATGCCTCAATGTTACACATAATTGTTCCTCCTTTTTAATTGGAAGCCGGCTTTTCAGCCAAATATACGGTATTGGCGATTAACATGGAAATAGTCATCGGTCCAACGCCACCCGGCACCGGTGTTATGGCAGATACAATATCCTTTACATCATTAAAATTGACGTCTCCAACCAGGCGGTATCCTCTCTTTGCCGTCGGATCATCTATCCGGTTAACGCCAACATCGATTACAACCGCTCCTTCCTTGACGAAGCGATGATCGACGAATTCAGGGCGTCCAATCGCTGCGATTAATATATCTGCCTGACGTGCAATAGATTGCAGGTCTCTCGTTCTTGAATGACATACTGTTACAGTTGCATTGCCTGACCCGCTTTTTTGAGCCAGCAGATTTGCAATCGGTTTGCCGACAATATTACTCCTGCCGATTACGACACAATGTTTCCCGCTTGTATCAATATCCGAATATTTAAGCAGCATCAGAATTCCATGCGGTGTACACGGCAGCGGACCATCGACGCCCAAAATCATCTTTCCCAGATTTAGCGGGTGAAGACCATCGGCGTCCTTGTCCGGATCAATTTTCATAATCACTTCCATTTCATCAAGATGGGACGGCAGCGGCAGTTGAACCAATATTCCATGAAATTTATCGTTCGTATTCAGATCATCAATAAGGTTTAAAACCGTTTCCCGGTCAGTATCCTTCGGCAGGTGAATTGTTTCCGAATATAGTTTCATTTTTTCAAACGCCCTGGCTTTCATTCCGACATACACTTTTGACGCCGGATCGTCACCTACCAAAACGACTGCCAATCCGGGCACGATCCCTTTCTCAGCGAGCCTTGCAATCCGCGGCTTTAGAGAATTACGCACCTTTTCGGATATTACTTTGCCATCAATGATCAATGGATTACTATTTTGCATAGCTCACACTTCGATGTTCACGAACGACAACGACTTTTATTTGACCGGGATAATTCAGATCATTCTGGATCTTTGCGGCGATCTCATCCGACAGGTTATCGGCTTCAGAATCGTCAACCGTTTCGTTTTCTACGATCACACGAACTTCACGACCTGCCTGAATTGCGTAGGTTTTTGAAACGCCGCCAAATGAATTGGCAATTTCTTCAAGTTTTGCCAGACGTTGAATATAACTTTCAAGCGTATCGCCTCTTGCGCCGCGGCGTGAACCACTAATCTGGTCAGCAGCTGCGACTAAAACCGAAATCGGATGAATAGCCTCTATTTCCTCATGATGTGATCCGATAGCGTTGATTATGATCTCGTTTTCTTTGAATTTTCTTGCAAGGTCAACACCAATCAGGGCGTGAGTTCCGGTAATATTGCGATCGATCGCTTTTCCAATATCATGTAACAGACCGGCGCGTTTTGCGATCTCGCCGTTCAATCCCAGCTCCGCTGCCATTAAACCCGACAACCAGGCAACTTCGATGGAATGCTGTAGAACGTTTTGACCGTATGAAGTGCGGTACTTCAATTTACCGAGTATTTTCATTAATTCAGGCTGAAATGGTGAAAGATTAACTTCATTAATTGCCTCTTCCGCCGCACGTAATATGGATTCATCTACTTCCATTGTCGCTTTTTTGATCATCTCTTCAATTCTGGCAGGATGGATACGTCCGTCCAATACCAATTTTTCCAGCGCGACCCTGGCGATTTCACGGCGAACCGGATCGAAACCCGATAACACAACAACCTCAGGCGTATCGTCAACTACTATTTCAACGCCTGTCAGGGACTCAAAATGACGAATATTGCGACCTTCGCGACCGATGATTCGTCCCTTCATACTGTCATTGGGTAAATTTACAACCGATACAGTTGTTTCTGCGGTATGATCCGCTGCCGAACGCTGGATAGCTGAAACAATAATTTTTTTTGATTCGCGGGTAGCCTCTGAAATTGTCTTATCCCGCATATCTTTCACCTTTTTAGAAATACCTGCTTTGGCTTGTTCCATCAGGTTTTCCATTAAAACATCCTGGGCTTCCTTGCGGGATAACCCGGCAATACGCTCGAGACGTTCAGTCTGTTTTTCAATTATTTCCTGGATTTCCGATTCTCTCTGTGAAACCAGATTCTGGTATCTTTTAATTTCAATTTCCCTTTTGTCAAGGTCTTCACTTTTCTTATCCGCAACTTCCATCTTCCGTTCGATGTAGAATTCACGTTTCACTAATTTTTTCTCGATCTCCCGAACTTCCCGCATTTTATTCCGGGATTCATCTTCCGCCCGGTGTTTGATGCGCATCGCCTCATCTTTTGCTTCAAGGCGACTTTCACGAAGAATATCCTCCGATTGCTTTTTTGCACTGCAAATCAGCTCGGAAACCGTTGACTGGGTTCTTTTTAAATTTTGAATGTAGAAAAATAACGCCACTGCAGCGCCTGACGCTACACCAACAATTCCAATTACAATATTTATTACCGACATATATACTCCTATTTATTTTTGAAAACCTTACAACTTTTTACAGATGTTTAGCTTTAACCGGAATAATTGGCAATAGTTAAAATTTATTTATAAAAGATGGATTATTTTTCTTCGTTCAGTTTTTCATCAATAAGATCGACAAGAAACATGGTCTTCTCATCGACTTTATGATTAGTTTCCTCTATTTCTTTATTGCTGCTGAATAATTCATCGGAAATATTCATTGCAGCCAATATGGCTACGCGCAAAGGCGTCTGAACAGTTGTCAGTGAATTTTCGACTTCTTCCATTTTCTCATTCACGTAATTGGCAACACTGACAATGTACGATGGATCAGCCTTGGCTTTAACTGTATATTCCTGGCCATATATTGTGACACGAACTAAGCTATCGTTTTGTTCTTCCATCTTCTAACTATACTTTTTAAAAAACCATCCGGTTAAGGCGATTGAAGGGTTAAAATTCCTCTAAAACTTCCAGCATCCCTTCTATCTTCGTTCTTAATTGTAGCCTCTTTTTTTGATCTAACATCTTTTCGAGGGATGTACCCTCATCCAATTCGGTTTTTATTTTTCTATTCTCCTCTTGAAGTTTTGTTACAAGAGCAAGAAGGCTTCTGATTTTCTCTTCTAATAAATTTAAATTGGCTAAGTTCATACCTTCTTTCTCTACCTTAGTTTGGCGCCCAATTCTTTTAACAACGTTTTGTGAACGGCTGCCATAGTATCTTCAACTTCTGCATCTTTTAAGGTTCTTTCTTCAGCCCGAAATACTAGATTAAATGTAACACTTTTTTGACCTTTGTCAATATTTTTTCCTTTGTAAAGATCATAGAACCTTAACTCCTGAAGATATTTTCCTCCCTTACCGACGATTAATCTCTCTACATCGGCGACTTTGATATTTGTATCAACGAGGATAGAAATATCTCTCTGAATACTTGGAAATACCGGCAATTCCACATACTGCCTTGACTGGCTGGATAAATGTATAAGTGTTGAAACATCACCCTCAAGTACAAATACAGGTATCTCAATATCCCAGTCATTCTGTAAATATTTCTGACTTATCCGACCTAAATATGCCAGTTGCCTGCCATCTACCTCAGTGCTTATTATTTGATCAAACTGTTTGTGTTTCTCCAATTTAAAATCGATTTTTGAAATTCCGAACCGATTTGCGATTCTCTCTAAGATTCCTTTCAGAATAAAGACGTCGGCTTTTCTGCGTTCATATCCCCAATACTTTTCCTCAAAAAAACCGGCTAACAATATTGCGAATTTCTGAAATTCCTCAGCATGGGTTTCTTTTTGGGGATTGTAATGCTGCACAAAACCTATTTCAAACAGCGGTAAATCCGGATTCTGATGGTTAAGGTTCCGTTTGGCTGTCTGAAGAAGTCCGGGAATCAGAGTCGTGCGCAAGTGAGACATATCCTGACTTAGCGGATTCTTTACTTTGACCGGTGATAAAGTTTGAGGACCAAATTCAGTAAATACCTGGTTCACAAGAGAATTACTGCACATTTCATACAATCCGAAATTCGCGATTAATTCTCTTAACTTTTCAACCAGTTCGTAATCATGGGTCGTTTCGTAATTTGGTTGAATTCGCATTACTTTTGCGTTGGGCACATTATGCATGCCGTAAATACGTACAACCTCTTCAATCATATCAATTTCCCGCTCGAGATCGGGGCGCCAACTTGGCGCTTCAACACGTACTGATCCGGAATCCCGGTCGAGAATTTTACATCCCAATTTTTCAAATTTTTCGACAATCCAGTCCTGTTGAATATCTACGCCTAACAGCGAATTAACACGTTTGAAACGGACTATAATTTCCCGTGGTTTAACAATACGCGGATAGCAATCAACAATGCCTTTACAAACAGCGCCACCGGCTAATTGAACAATCAGATCACTCAGGCGATTGAGAGCATATATGACGCCTTCCGGATCGGCTCCGCGTTCAAAACGGTAAGACGCATCCGTCTGCAGACCAAGATATTTTGAACCTTTACGGATTGTAGCGGGATCAAAGTAGGCGCTTTCAATCAGGATATCCGTCGTATCCTCATTGATTTCAGAATTTGCTAATCCCATAATGCCGGCAACAGCGACAGGACGTTCCGCATCACAAATTAACAGTACATCTTTTATCAACTCCCGGCGCACACCGTCAATCGTTTCAACCTCTTCGCCATCTTTCGCACTGCGGACAATGATCTTATTACCATTAATCATACGGTAATCAAAGGTATGCAGCGGATGACCGGTCTCCAATAATACAAAATTCGCCGCATCTACAACATTATTGATTGACCGTACACCAACACTGCCTAGAAAATCCACAAGCCATTTTGGAGACGGACCAACCCTGACTCCTCGCACCACTCTGGCGGCATACCGTGGACAACCAATTTCATTAATAATTTCTACGTCGATGTAGTCGCGAACGGATTCATCCGACTCTGTAAATTCGATTTCAGGAATTTTTAATTCTTTACCGGTAAGTAAAGTTATATCCCTGGCGACGCCAATATGAGAAGTGCAATCCGGTCGGTTAGGAGTCAGATCGATGTCAATGCTTGTCCCGCTGCCGGCTAAATAGTCCTTTAACTCCATACCAACAGGCGCTTCATTATCCAAAACCATGATACCGCCATGATCATCGGATAATCCCAACTCATCTTCCGCGCAAAGCATACCTTCCGATTGAACGCCTCTGATCTTAACCGGTTTTAAAGTCATTCCGTTTGGTAAAGTAGTTCCGATTTTTACCAATGGCACTTTTTGCCCGACTTTAACATTTGGAGCGCCACATACAACATCCATCGTATTGATCCCGGTATCTACGCGACAAATGCACAAACGATCAGCATTCGGATGAGGAAATATTTCTGTGATTTCAGATATTATTACACCATTGATCTTCTCGGCGGGATTCTTTTTGATCGTCGATTCCAGACCGAGATAGGTCAATTTTTCTTCAAGTTCCTCAGGACTATAAGGAATCTCAGTGTATTGCTCTAACCATTTTGTGTTTACTATCATAGTTCAAATGTGTTAAAACTGTCTCAGGAATCGAATATCTCCTTCGAACAGAAGACGAATATCATTGATTCCATATTTTAATAACGTGATTCGGTCAGGTCCCATTCCAAAAGCGTATCCCGAATATTTTTCTGAATCGATCCCGCATGTATTTAAAACATTGGGATGAACCATTCCACAGCCCATGATTTCCAGCCAGCCGGTATGCTTACAAAGACGACATCCTTTACCGCCACAAATAATGCAGGAAATATCTACTTCGGCGCTGGGTTCGGTAAACGGGAAGTAACTCGGTCGAAACCGTAGTTTTACATCTTTCCCGAAAAATTTCTTTGCGAATACTTCAATTGTCACTTTTAATTCACCGAATGTGACATTTTCGTCCACATAAAGACCTTCGACCTGGTGAAACACACAATAGCTGCGCGAATTGATGGCTTCGTTGCGAAAAACTCTCCCTGGCGCCAGGATACGGATCGGCGGTTTTTGTTTGAGCATCGTCCGAATCTGAACCGGCGAAGTATGAGTTCTCAACAGAATATCATCTTCGATAAAGAAGGTATCCTGCATATCGCGAGCCGGGTGATTATCCGGAAAGTTCAATGCCTGGAAATTATAAAAATCAGTTTCCACTTCCGGTCCGAATTCAATGCCGAAACCCATTTCTTTAAAAATATCACAAATCCGATTCATAGTCTGCGTCACCGGATGCAAATGCCCCCGGTTAAACGGCACACCCGGCAGTGTATAATCGAATTCATCCTCTCCGCTTTGGGAATCGGCAAAACGATCTTGAATATTTTGCACTGCTTTTTCGGCATCTTTTTTCAGGATATTCAAAATTTTACCAATTTCCCGTTTTTCAGTTGCACACAGAGCGCTGAAATCACGGAATAAGGATGGTATCAGACCTTTCTTTCCAATGTATTTCAACCGGAAATCTTCAATAGACTGAAACGTATTTTGGACTTTCGAGAGGTCTTCTTTTAGTTGGCTTCGTACCTCATTCGTACGTTCCAAGAGGTTCATGGCTTATGCCTTTGCCATTTCAACCAGTTTTGCAAATCCCTCGGGATCTTTTACGGCAATATCAGCCAGGGCTTTACGATCGAGTTCGATTCCCTTTACTTTTAAGCCATGCATAAATTGACTATAGGACAGCTCGTATTGGCGCACAGCTGCATTAATTCGGGTAATCCAGAGTCCTCTGAAACTGCGCTTTTTATTACGGCGATCCCGGTAGGCATACAACAATGCTTTTTCAACCGCATCCTTGGCATTAACATAGAGTTTGCTCCTGGAACCACGGTATCCTTTTGCCATTTTTACCAGTTTACGATGTTTTCTATGATGAGGTACTGAACTATTTGCTCTTGGCATACTTCTACTCCTAACTTGCGATCATTTTCTTGATTCTTTTTTCATCAGATGGGGCTGCAACGCCCGTTTGTCCTAAATTCCGTTTTCTTTTTGACGACTTTTTTGTCAAAATATGCGAAAAATAGGCTTTATTGCGCTTGATTTTCCCAGATCCGGTCTGTTTAAAGCGTTTTGCCGCAGACCGCCTTGTTTTCATTTTTGGCATTACGTTCTTATCTCCTATTTTGAAGTCAGAAAAGTTACAATTGTACGACCTTCAAACGAAGGGGTTTTGTCAACTACACTAATGTCTGACAGCATTTCTAAAATTTTATTAATCAGTTCTACGCCCACTTCTTTGTGAGCCAGCTCTCTACCGCGAAACATGAGTGTGATTTTCACTTTATAACCATTGGTAAGAAATTTTCTAGCATGATTAACTTTCATGATCAGATCGTGTTCACCGATACGAGGTCGAAACCGAACTTCTTTTACTTTAACGACATGCTGTTTTTTCCTGCTCTCACGATCCTTCATTTGCTGCTGGTACTTGTACTTCCCAAAATCCATAATCTTACAGACCGGTGGCTTGGCAGTAGGTGCGATCTCAACGAGATCCAGGTTATGATCGTCGGCTAATCGTAAAGCTTCTCCGGGGGATACAATACCAAGCTGTTTGCCATCAGGATCGATCAGGCGCACAGATTGTGCTCGAATTTGCTCATTAACGCGTAGTCTTTTTTCTATGATATAATCTCCTCTGTTATTCTCTTATCTCATCTTGCAGTAAGCTGACCGCTTCTTCCCATCCGTACACTCCCTTGTGTCCGATTTTTCTCCGGCGAATAGAAACAGTCTTATCCTGCGCTTCGCGGTCGCCAATGATAAACATATATGGTATTTTCATTAGTTCTGCTTCACGTATCTTGGCGCCCATTGTATCATTTTTATTATTTATTTCGGCTCGGATAGATTTATCATGCAGGATATGATGAAACTCAGCCGCTACATCATTTTGCTTCTCTGATATGGGTATCACCACCGCCTGCACCGGAGATAGCCATACCGGGAAATCACCAACGGTATTTTCAATCAGCACACCGACAAACCGCTCTAAAGAACCCATGATAGCTCTGTGTATCATATACGGTCGTCTTTTTTCATTATCGCTGGAAATATACTCCATATTAAATCTTTCTGAAAGATTAAAATCAAACTGAATGGTTGTACATTGCCAGCTACGGTTCAGCGCATCACGTATCTTTATGTCAATTTTGGGTCCGTAGAATGCTCCGCCGCCTTCATCAATAGTATAGGGAGCATTGATAGAATCTAATGCAAATTTCAGAGCAGCAGTGGCTTCTTCCCACATTGCTGCTTCACCGACATATTTTTCTTTGGGTTTGTTTGCAACAAATACTTCAAAGTCGTTGAAACCAAATTTCCGAATATAATCAAATGAAAACTGCGCCAGTTTTACAATCTCTTCATTCAGCTGTTCAGGAGTACAGATGATATGCGCGTCATCCTGGGTAAATCCTCTGACACGCATCAAACCATGCAAAACGCCGGACATTTCATAACGGTAAACCGTTCCAAGCTCCGCATATCGGATCGGTAAATCACGATAGCTGCGGGTTTTGTGTTTATAGATCATAATATGATAGGGACAGTTCATCGGTTTTATGAAATATTCATCGCCTTCCACTTTCATAGAATCAAACATGAATTCACGATAAAAACCCAGATGACCGCTGGTTTCCCATAGATTGGATTTCCCGATATGGGGAGTTTGAACGAGTTGATAGCCTCTATTGATATGCTCTTTAACCCAGTAATCTCTGATCGTATTTAACAGGGTTGCCCCTTTTGGATACCAGATCACCAGACCGGGTCCAACCTGTTCGTTGATCTCAAACAGCTCAAGCGTTTTGCCCAGTTTGCGATGATCACGCCGCTTGGCTTCTTCCAAGAAATTTAAATACTTCTTCAGGTCTTTTTTTGAAGGGAACGATGTCCCGTAGATGCGGGTAAGCATTTTATTACGCGAGTCGCCTCTCCAGTAAGCGCCGGCTGTATTGAGCAGCTTGAAGGCTTTAACTTTTCCGGTAGAAGGAACGTGCGGTCCGCGACAGAGATCAGTAAAATCGCCCTGTGTATAAACAGACAGTTTTTCTTCCTGATCGATCGATTCAATGATTTCAACTTTATAAGACTCTCCTATATCGGAGAATAATTTAACCAGATCATCTCTCTGAAATTCCTGACGCACAATCGGCAAATCCTGTTCGATAATCTCTGCCATCCGTTTCTCAATTTTTTCCAGGTCTTCATCGCTGAATGGCGGATCAACATCGAAATCGTAATAAAAACGGTTTTCAATGGCAGGTCCGATAGTGACTTTTGCTTCCGGAAACAACTGTTTGACCGCCTGCGCCATTATATGAGCTGTGCTATGCAGCAATATTTCATGAGATTCGGGAGATTTATAGGTCAGTATCTCGACGCTGGAATCTTCGTTGATCGGATAATTAAGGTCAACCGGAATGTCATTGACTTTCGCGGCAAGAGAATTCTGGAAAAGCCCTTCGCTAATTGATTTAGCAATATCGCCGGCTGTCGTACCCGCATTGACCGTTAATTGCGCACCATCGGGTAGTGTGACTGTGATCTTCTGTGCAGGGCTCAAAATTACTTTCCTTTTTTCTCTTTTTCATCAAAATGACCTCTTCTTAAAAATGAGGTGTTTATACTGGTGGGCGATACTGGACTCGAACCAGTGACTTCTTGCATGTCAAGCAAGCACTCTAACCACCTGAGCTAATCGCCCGACTATAAGTGCCTCAAAAAACGAGACTTAATTTAATTAACAGGACTATTACGTGCAACGGAAAAGATTCACATGAAAATAGAGGTTATGAGACAGGAGATTAGAATTCAATCGGTAAGGAAATGCCGGAAAAAAAGCGTGGTTTCTATAAAAAGAGTTCTTTCAGTTTTTTGGTATTCCCAATTAACTCTTCTGAAATGTCGGCAAATACCAATCAGGATTAATATGTGGAGTAAGTAAATCATTATTTAGAATTTAGAATATAGGAGTTCAGAATACAGAAGAGAGAATATAGAATCTGCATGGATGGCGCTGTAAATTGAATTGAACTCTGAATTTCTTTCAATAAATATTTCTCCGTGTTCTCTGCGTCCTCTGCGGTTCAGCTTTCCATCCCTCTTTTGAACGCACTAAATATTTCCACAATCTCATCCGCTTTCTTCCCACTTTTTTGGGATACCTGTTGAACGATTTCAGAAAATTCATCTTCCAGCAGACGAAACAGTGTAAGATATCCTCTCCCAAAATCATTCGATTATTTCCCGTAAATAACGATCGTAGATCATCCCGGCCGTCTCACGCTCCCGGTCGCCGCCGCGATAGAGTAACTCGGCATAAATGAATAGAGGATGAGCTACGGCAGTGTCGCCCTGATAAAAAATAACTTCCGGGGAAAACAGGTTCAACAGCGTGATATTCGGTTCTCTCGATGACATCAGTTTCAACTCTTTTCGGATCAAATCCGCCATTTCCGGCACGACAAATATTTCCGTTGACTTTCCCCGGTAATAATGCAATAGACGATCAGCGCCCAGACTACCGCTTACAGCATTCTGCTTCTCTTTTCCATGGAAAACCTTTGTCAGTATTTCTTCAAGATCATTCTCAACGGAAATCGCCATTTTATATGATCCCAAAACAAGACTCGGTCGCATTCTATCGCCATAATGAATCAGCCAATTCTCCAACAGGTCTTTTTTCCTGGTAAGTTTAAATTGATTTTTAGCAGTTTCCCGAATATAACCTTTAGCCCTTAATTCTTTTATAATAGACACGGTCCTGCCGGTGGAAACAGCGCTTTGCCGGGCTAAATCTCGAATAGTACTATTTACCATCCCTTCATTTGTCAGGAGCACAAATAGTGCCTGCATCCCTTTCGGCTGAAAAAGCGCAGTAACTTCTTTCTCTAATTCCTTTACCCGGGTCTTCCCCTGAATATGAATTAACACCTTCCCCTTGCTATGAATATATGCATTCCCCTGGCAATCGATATAATTGATCCGATTTTTTATCAGGTCCTTCGCTATCGACGAATTGATATATTCTGCCATTAATAACGATGACGTCTGATAGACCTTGTTTTGGGTTAACAGGTGTTCCGGTAACGGTCGTTTCAAAACGGCTTTAATATCGACCTGAAGTTCGATCGCTCCCCTGTCGCTTTGGATAATGAGTTTACTACTGTCCCGGATGAATTTTACGTTTGACGCATCTCCAAGCATTTGAAACATAAGGTCCAGATTTTCGATACATTTTTGAATGATCATCTCTTTTTTCTTCAT
>JAUVYH010000225.1 GCA_030603165.1 Fidelibacterota bacterium | reverse complement strand
GATGAAGGCTCTTCATAAACAGGCAATTGTAAAGGAGAAGGATGACAAGCTGCGACTCGCAGAATGGCGGGATTTTGCAATTTTACTCCGCTCGCGAACGCACCAGGAAAAATTCGAGAGAGTGCTGCAAAAATCGGGAATTCCCTATTATGTGAGTTCGGGAATTGGATTTTATGAACGCCGGGAAGTGTTGGACGTCATCAATTTTATCCGGGCGCTGTTGAATTGGTTTGATGAAAGCGCTTTAATCGCGACGCTCCGGTCTCCCATGGTCGGTATCAGCGATGTGGCATTGATGTCTTTCACAACTGACAACGGCTTGATGGATGGAATACAGAAAATTCTGAAAGAAGATGAAGTCTTGTTGAGAAGCATAAACCCTGACCATCTTCAACAGTTTCGGGAATTTTATGCGCTTTATGAGAAATTGCATGAACAACTTGCAGTATTCACAACGGCAGGATTGATCCAGCAAATTCTGGATGAAACCGGCTACCTGTCTGTATTGGCGGCGTTTCCCGATGAGAAACAAAGCCTCGCGAATGTGTTGAAGCTGGTTGATCTGGCTGTTGAGTGGAGTACGGTTCAGGAAATTAGCCCGGTGGATTTCATACGGCGCATTAAACTTTACCAGGCAATGCAGGTGCGCGAGGGTGAAGCCAACTTGAGTTCCGAAAGTGAAAACAGCGTGACCATTATGACAATCCATGGGGCTAAAGGGCTGGCGTTTCCGATCGTAATCATACCGCGACTTGCGGCTCCCCTTAAATCCAAGCGGAACCGTCTGCTAATTCATCATTCGGATGGAATAGCTTTAAACCTGAAAACGATGTTTCAAACGGAACATTCGTTTGTGTACCGGTACTTATCGCAGATAGATAAAGAGCGGTCGTTTGCCGAGGAAAAGCGGCTGCTTTATGTGGCGGCGACGCGGGCGGAATCGTATTTAATATTGTCAACCGTTGATAAAACGAGCAAAAAACCAGGACCTTCACTATGGCGAAAAATTTCGACATTTTTTGAAGTAGAGAATGATGAAGCGTTTAGAAAGCATGAAAGCACAATATCGGAATTGTATAATAATTTCAATAATCTCCAGCCGGGATCGTCCGTAACTACCAACCATCTCACTGATTCTGATAAAGAGAAAATATTGGAAATGATAACACCGATACCGTCTAAAGCCAAAATAGAAAAAGTGACGCCCACGGCATTCGCCGGCTGGGTAAGCGAGCAATCGGGGAAAATGCCGATTAACGAATCATATTCTCCTGTCGAAACTTCAACGATGATTCCTGAAAAATCACTATCCGCTCTGGAGATGGGCACGGTTATCCACCGGGCGTTTAGCTGGTGGGATTATCAGAAAACCGATGCTCTGGGTGATTATGTTGCGCAGCTGATTAAACCCTATTTTTTAGATTCTAAAGAAGAAAAAAGGCTTGTAAACCAGGCGGAGGAGTGGGGCGAAAAATTGCTTCATCCGGACAATAAGCTGTATCATCTTCTGAACAGCGCTGTTCAAATTGAGCGTGAAATAGATATTTATGCACATCTGCATGATACGCTGATAGAGGGAAAAATTGATCTTTTACTTAGGATGGAAGAAGATCAGTATGTGATAATCGATTTAAAATCCGATCATATTGTAGAATATCCGGATGATTTTCTGATGACGAAATATAACGCCCAGTTGGATCTCTATGCGTTGATGTTAAGCCGCTGGTCCAAACTGAAGGTGTCAAAAAGTTGTATATATTTTATCCGGAATGGATTGCTGATCGAACAAAGCGTAGATGAAGATATCATACGGAGAACGGAAGAACAACTGGAACTGTTTATTCATCAGCATTTGGCATCTTAGTCTCTTAATTTTCAAATTCTTTTTTTTATAAAGAAAATTTTAACGCAAAGACGCAGAGATCGCAAAGGTACGCAGAGTTTACCCCATGTAATAAGAAAAGACAAAAATAATATGAAGGTGAATTCACCCCGTGTAATAATCAATGCAAGGATAATGGCTCTTAAAAAATGGAAAAATATTACACGGGGCTTGTCTTAAATGTGTCAGCAGCTTCGTTTTGGCTACATGTTTTTTATACATTTAATAATTCTCTGCCTGCCCCGTAGCGGAGCGTACTGGGGCGTTCTCCGCGCCTCTGCATTGATAAAAATATTTCTTCATTTTTTTTGGGGAATGCTAGCGAGGGATAAAATTTGCGCTAAGATGCAATTAAACGAGCAGGTATTCAGACTTGCGAGTCGATTAATTTTTCATTACTGGCAACCGTATAGGTGCAGACCATATCGCCGGTAACATTATTCGCAGTTTCAAACATATCCAGAATCGGATTGATACCCATAGCGAGAGCCACGATTACAGCTATCTGAGCGCTGTCCAGACCCATCGTTTGAAGAATTATGAATAACAGCATAATACTGCCGCCGGGAACTCCGCCTGCGCCGATTGACGCCAGGACCGTTGTAATTACCAACACTATTAATCCCGGTAGAGATAACGGAATGTGAAACATATTGGCAGCCAGAACCGCGAACATGGGAAGATGCACGCATACGCCATCCATATTTATCGTAGCGCCTAACGGCAGTGAAAAACTCGCCAGTTCACTGCGGACTTTCAATTTTTCCTGAACGGTATGCAGAGAAACCGGCAGAGTAGCGGCGCTGCTCCGGGTAATAAAGGCGGTAATTATAGCTTCATCCATTCCTTTCATAATTCTGTACGGATTTTGCCGTGTGACTGCAAATAATAAAATCGGGTAAACAACAAATACCATCATCAGAATACCGGCGATCACTCCGAGAGTCACGCTGATATAAGGTCCGACAATATTCGGTCCGTAAAGTCCAAAGTTGGTAATCGACAATGCCAGTACGCCGATGGGAGAATATTCCAGGATCCAATCGACTATTTTGAAAATGACATCCCGGGCGGCTTCAATCAGTTGAACGAGTTGGTTCAAAACCGTGATTCTGCTTTTATCTTGTGTTGATTCTAAAATCATTCGTATAGCGAGTCCGAACAGTATGGAAAAAGTTATAATAGCGAGGAAATTATTGCTTGCCAGCGCTTCAAAGGGATTTACAAACATATTTAGCATAATTGAAATAAATCCACCAGGCGTTGGAGCGGCGGTGGCATATTCATTAGTTTGGGTACCGAGAGTGGCGACCATTTTCTGCCAGCCTTCGAGATTTGCGCCGGCGCCGGGATTTATGACCAGGGCGAGTAATGCGCCCAGGGATGCTGCCAGGAATGAACAGAACAGATACCAGCCGATCACTTTCAAACCGATCCTGCCAAAGCGTTTGATCGGCAGGGAAGCCGCGCCTGTAATCAGGGAGAAGAAAATTACGGGAATGACGATCATCTTTAACATGCCGATTAACACCGATCCGAATGGAGAAACATAAGGCGTCACGGATTCTGCTACCGGTCTGCCCGTCCTGATGGAAATATACCACAATATTCCGCCGGTTATTGATCCGAGAATAAATCCGGATAACAAGCGCGTCAGCAGTGATGTCGATGTGTACCATTTTATAATTGATTTGATCATAATCCCTCGCTAATCCAATTGCCCGGAATATATTCCCGGAAAGAGCGGAAATTCAAGAGAAAAGAAAATGTTGGGCGCTAATGAAAATGAAATAAATATTGTCTATTTACATGATATGTGATACATTTTAACAAATAAACGGCTTTTTTACTGGAAATGTCGAACTATACAGGTAGAATTAAGTTAATCTCTCAGTTTTAAAAATAGAGGAGAACTGCGCCTTTGAGACGTTTTAAATTTTTTTGCATGATTGCTTTTATCGCTTTCCAATTGACACAAATTTCTGCTCAGTCAGCAGACCGCAAGAATCTGGCTGTGTTCCCACTCGCGCCTCGCGGAGTAACTGAAATAGAGGCGTCGGCAATATCCGATCGTATCAGAAATGAGTTTGCCAAAGCAGATGCTTATAAAATCCTCGAAAGGGGATTGATGGAAGAAATTCTTAAGGAACAGGCATTTCAATTGTCAGGAGCGTGTTCAGAGTCATCTTGCCTGGTAGAAGCCGGGCAATTGCTGGCTGTTCACTATATTACAGGAGGAAGTGTAACTCGCGTTGGAAATC
>JAUVYH010000207.1 GCA_030603165.1 Fidelibacterota bacterium | reverse complement strand
GTGTGCTGACTTTAATGGCTCAAATGAGCAGAAATCTTTCGATTACCATTCAAAGAGCGGCGTTAAATTCCATTCACAGTTATGATGTTATACTGTATAAAACTACAGACCGCTTATTCTCGGTTGCCTATTTGATCGCCGATATGGAGCGGGAGGGAGTTGTGACCGATGAGTATCTATCCCATTATGCTGATGAACATGAATTAGAACGTATAAATATTTATGATCAAGACGGAGTAAAATTATATTCAAGTTACCCGGCTTATAAGTTTATTAATGCACCACAGCAACTTGATAAGGTTCTCTCAGGTCAGATCGCAGATACTGTCATTGACATTCATAAAGCGAAAAACGAATCGGGTGAACGATATGTAGTGGCGATTCACCGTAGCGGCGGCGGGGCAGTGGTGGTGAATATTGATGCCGCCCAGCTTTTAGGATTCCGTCGCAAGATCGGCGTCGGAAATATAATTAACTCTATTGCCCGTGATAGTTCGATAGTCTATATCGGAATTCAGGATTCGATCGGTATTCTGTCGGCTTCCGAAATGATAGATTCCCTTTCGTCCTTTCAATCCGACACATTTTTATTACAAAACTCGAAAAATAAAATATTTCAGTGGAGAATAACTAAATTTCAGGGAAATCGGATATTCGAAGGAATTCTGCCCTTTTGGGTGGATGACGTCTCTTATGGAGTCATCCGGATTGGTCTGGATTATTTACCGATCCAGGCTATTCAACAAGCGGCGATAAGACAGGGGATAATACGGTTTGGACTATTACTAATTGTGGGATTGATATTATTCGGATTATCCATTTCGATTCAAAATGTAAATTTACTTGAACGTGAAAAAGAACGGATTACAGATGAAGTTTATAATTTGCAGAAGGATATCAGACAAAAAGAGAAATTGAGCGCCATGGGAGAATTGGCGGCAGGAGTTGCCCATGAGATTAGGAACCCGCTGAATGCGATATCGATGACGGTACAGCGTCTCGGAAAAGAATTTACACCGGTATCGGGGATTGAAGAACAGATGCAATTGATCCGCACAGTGCGACAAGAGATCAATCGCATTAGTGATATTATCCGCCAATTTCTGGAATTCGCCCGTCCGGTTCCGTTGCAAAAGAGATGGTTCTATCTAAATGAACTAATTCAAAAAGTAGTTCAGCTCTATGAGGCTAAAGTCTCAACATTAAATATCAAAATACACTATGATGCAGCGAATAAACTTAACGTTTTTCTCGATCCGGATAAACTTCAGCAGGCGCTCATTAATATGCTTGAAAATGCGATCGACGCCGTTGGGAAAAATGGTGATATCTATATTACATGGAAAAAACAACATAAGATCGTAAACCTGAGCATAAAGGATACCGGCGTCGGCATATCGAAGGAACAGATCGCGAAAATCTTCAATCTTTATTACACGACAAAAGCACGGGGCACCGGGTTTGGATTGGCGCAGGTCTATCAAAGCATCAGTGAACATGGTGGGTCGATTGACGTAAGCAGCGAGCCTGGCGCCGGGACAGAATTTTCGATTAAGTTGCCTATAAACAGGGAGTAAAAGCATGTTATCTCTATCGGTTGTTGTCATTGATGATGATGCTTCACAACGAAATATACTTAGCGGATTTTTGGTAAAAGCCGGCTGTTCGGTTATCAGTTGTGAAAATGGAACCCAGTGTATCGACAAAGTCAGAAAACAATATGTGGATGTTGTCATTACGGATTTCAGAATGCCGGGGATGGATGGTCTGGAAGTATTGAAGAAGGTCAAAGATATAAATCCGGAAATCCAGGTTATTCTGATGACCGCTTACGGCACGGTTGAAGATGCAGTGGAAGCAATGAAAAACGGCGCCTGGGATTATTTATCCAAACCTGTGGATCTTGATGAACTTGAATTAAAGCTTAAAAAAGTTGCGGATCATAATAGTCTTGTCAAAGAAAATCAACTATTAAAATCCCAGATCAAATCGGAAAGCATTATTACAAATTTTATTTATAAAAGTGAATCTATCGAAGAAGTTTTAAACCTGGTTGCCAGAGTGAGTGACAGTAATGCATCGGTTTTGATCCAGGGGGAAAGCGGCACCGGAAAGGAAATGATCGCCAAAGCGATTCACCAGGCATCGCCTCGTAAAGATAAACCTTTTGTTGCCGTTAATTGTGCCGCCATTCCGGAAACGCTTTTTGAAAGTGAATTGTTCGGACATGAAAAGGGCGCCTTTACCGGCGCACACCAACGGACCAAAGGACGTTTCGAGATTGCTGAAGGCGGCACTATCTTTCTTGATGAAGTAGCCGATATACCTCTTCAGTTTCAGGTGAAATTGCTGAGAGTAATTCAAGAGAGAGAATTCCAGAGATTAGGATCGCCTCAGATTATAAAATCCGATATCAGGATTTTGTCCGCGACAAATAAAAATATGCAAAAATTAGTTGAAGAGGAAATGTTTCGGGCAGATCTGTTTTTCAGGCTGAACGTGATCCCGATTACTATTCCGCCGTTGAGAAAGAGAAGGGAAGATATTCCCGAACTGGTTGAATATTTCATTAAAAAACACTCGCGGATAAACCGTCGCGATGTAAGCGCTATCAGTACCGAAGGGCTGGATGTATTGCTTAAATATGATTATCCCGGTAATGTTCGTGAACTGGAGAATATTATTGAAAGAGCCGTTATATTAGCCCGAAATCAGGTTATTACACGGGATGATCTGCCAATATTTTCTGCCGTGAGTTCGTCACTGACACTCAATGAATCGATGCCTGCCCGGGTTGAGCATTTGGAAAAGATATTGATTGCGGAAGCGATGCAAAACGCTCATGGAGTTCAGACAAAAGCCGCAGAACTATTGGGTATTTCGGAACGCGTCTTACGATATAAATTGGGTAAATATGAGATCAGTTAACTTCGACAATAATGTCGATCGAACGACATTTTCGTCTAATTATCCAATTCATTTTACAAGTAATGTTTTATTTCAATTTCTGATTTATCGACGGGGAGAGATTGAATTTTACGTTTTGGCACGCATGTTGACTTAATAGCGTCAGAAGTTTGACAATGCGAATAAAAAGAAAAAAGGAGAGAAAGATGAAGAAATTCAAACTTTTGACGATTGTTGCGATGAGCGCCTTGATAGCGCTGGTAATGGTGCCGAATGTAAGTTATGCCCAAACGGTTATTGAGCATGGTCCCGGCTTTGTTGATGAAGATGGCGACGGTTACAATGACAACGCTCCCGATTTTGATAATGATGGGATTCCCAACGGTCAGGATCCGGATTATCAGCCGCTAAGAGATGGTTCGGGACAAGGAAGACGGATGGGTAATGGTTCTGCTGCCGGTACCGGCAATGGAAAAGGATATCAGCGACGGTTTGCAAGATCCGGTGATTCTGCTGGAAACGGTGGACAGGGAACCGGCGTTCGCGATGGAACAGGTCCAAAAGGTTCTCGTGCCAAAGCAGGCGCTTCTTCAAAATAAGAGACTTAATCAGCAGACCGGTGATACAAACACCGGTCTGCACTGTTTCTCATGATGTGCGATGAATCGGAAATATCAATGATACCCAAAGCAGCCAACGCCATTGTAAAAAAAACAGCCTTAAAAAAAGGCTTTGTCTAAATAATGGGGATATAAAATGAAGAAATTAATTTTAACAATAATTTTAGTTGGGATGAGTATTGCCGGTTTTTCTCAACAGGAAGTGAATTTTGATAAACCCAGGGGATTTTTAGATCGTAATAAAGATGGTATTAACGACTGGTTTAGGGATACAAACGGTGATGGAATTAACGATGCAGATAATCAACCCTATCCGCATCATTTTAGATTTGCCGATCAGGATCGGAATGGTTTGAATGATCTGTTTATTGATGAAGATGGCGATGGGGTGAACGATTTAAAAACGGATTTTGTCGATTATAATGGTGATGGCTGGAATGATAATATTCTTGATAATAACAAGGATTGGATAAATGATATTACCGGGGAAATTTATAACCGCCGAAATCTAAGAGGTGGTCGTTACGGCTTTATTCTTGAAGAAAGGGGTATTCGGGTTAAAGATTTTGTCGATAAGGATAACGACGGACATGATGACCGCTTTGATCAGGATGGACCTGGTATGCGAAGGCGGCGAATGGATCGTTTTGTGGATCGGGATGGTGACGGGATATGTGATGACCGGGGATTCGACCGGCATCGGTTTGGCAGAAACCGGTCGGGGAGACCCAAATAGTATGAAAGGGCGTTTGCAAATATCAGTTCTGTTCATTTTATTAATCGGAATGACGGTCAATGCAGCCTCGCAATGGCTAATAGATATTACGTCATTTACGGGTTATAGCGACAATATCACAGGGATTTATAATGCCAAGGAAGATTATATCGTAATCCCTAATATCCAACTTTCCAGAATTACAGAGTCATATGAAATCTATTACTCGGGCAGCCTGACCCAATTTCATCAAAACAATCAATACAACAATGCCTTTCAGGGCGTCGGTGTTGATTTTTACCGGGATCATTCATCTGATTTCCATAGTTATTATGGGTTAAAGTATTCACTTGCAAATTATCAGGATGATTATTCATACTACTCATATCGTCTGGGAGACGGTTATTATTATTTTAAGTATTACCCAAAGCAATGGATGCTGGTAAAAGGCGGTGTATCGCTGTATTATAAAAAGTTTATCGAGGAAGACGCCTGGAACCACTGGGAATCAATGCTCTATTTCCAGCAAAATGTATTTCTGAAAACAAAGACGACGCTGCGTTGGGGAATCGATTTATTATACCGGGATTTTGTTCCTTATGAATCAGTCGGAGAAACAGCAACGTGGCATTCCGGGAGAGGCGGGCGCCGGATTTCATCGGCAGTCAGCGAATACGAACAGTTGTCTACCCTGTGGCAGGCATTATTAGTGTTTCGAATCGCCCAGTCTTTTGGAAAGCATTTTGGCGGTTTTACTGAATATGGGTATCGCTACAATCCTTCG
>JAUVYH010000074.1 GCA_030603165.1 Fidelibacterota bacterium | reverse complement strand
TCCTTCTCCTGTTGTCATAATTATCTCTTCCTTTTCTGATTAGAGTTAATATTAACTCTAATCGTGTCCAAGAAAATTTAGGCACTCAGGGCATGTTGAATTAAACTCCGTAGGGAGTTGGCTAAAGAGGTAGAAATGGCGAATACGTTTACCCGGAATACGATATAAGGTATATTTTTGATTAGGGAACAAATAGCGAACCCCTATCGGGGTTTGGGATTGTCGAGGTTGCTTGTCTGCCATGTCGGTTACGGCACAGGCAGGTTGGATTTAGCTACAAATAGCAAACCCTTGCCGGGGTTAATACGGAGGTTTTTTATGGTGTATTTGATGAATACCTTGCCATACTTCTACCTCGTTCCCAAGCCCCAGCTTGGGAACATGCAACGAGCAAGATAAAAAGGTGAGATGAATGTTTCGATGTGGCAAATACCTTGAAAAGGTGAAATTGATTTTTTGTTATAGTTCGGAAGAGTTTATTTTACCTTTTCAAGGTGCATTCAGGTGATGTTGATGTATCCATGTAACGAAGAAATGTTTTTTTCGAATATCTTGAAAAGGTGCGATTTGCAGAATATAAAAGCTCCGTAAGGAGTTGGCTATTTGTAGCAAGAAGGTATATCGTGTACAATTAAACTCCGTAGAGAGTTTGCTAAAGAGGTAGAAATGGCGAATACATTTACTCAGTTATATATCCATATCATTTTTAGCACAAAAGGCTGAAAAAAATATTTCCGAAGAATCATAAGGACGAGATTCAAAATCAGGAAGAGCATCATCATAAAAAGACGTTCAAGGAAGAGTATTTGGAATTTTTAGAAAAATTTGGAGTTGAATACGATATAAAGTATGTTTTTGATTAGGGAACAAATAGCGAACCCCTGTCGGGGTTTGGGGTTGTCGAGGTTGCCTGTCTGCCATGTCGGTTACGGCACAGGCAGGTTGGATTTATCCCTACAAATAGCAAACCCCCGCCGGGGTTAATACTGAGATTGCTTAAGATGGCGCCAATACGATTTAATCGCGGCGAAGAGTGGAGGCGGGGAGAATCGAACTCCCGTCCGAAAAAGAGAGTGGGAGAACCACTACGTGCGTAGTCTATTGTAAAATCTTACTTTTTCATCGACAATAAACAAACTTCCGAAAAAGCCAGTTCGCTAAAGGTTCATTCTTCATCCGCAAACAAAAGTGAAGAACTAGTCTGTATAATCGACGCCCTCAGACAACTTACAGACAAAGTTGCATGAGAACGGCCGCTTACCTAAGCGTAAGCGACGTTGCCAAATGAATTGGCACTTAAGGTTGTTCAGGTTTTTTAGCGTGGCCCTCCTGAAAACCACGGCACGCAATTCTTCGACTCTTCGATCCCGTCGAATCCATTCGCCCCCGTCAAAAAACATTTAAATTTACATTCTATTTCTTTAAAATACAAAATCCGGATAAGTTCCTGCCGAAATATTATTTCTTGTTAAGAATTAATATTGTAACGACTTAGCCGCAAACATGTCAGGTTTAATAATTTCCTTTTGGCAACAGGGCTTTACTTTGTAGCCCTATACATCACAACCCCGAGACGAAAATATAAACATTAACCACTCCCTGTCCCTTTGGGGAATTTATTGAGTGGATTTGATGCTCTTCGTAACACAAACCGCCTGTCCCCTTGGGGAATTTATTCGGTGAGTACCACGACTAAAGTCGGGACGACAGATAGAAGTCATTCTATTCCATCGAATAAATTCGATGGTTAATGTTTTTCTGCAGCCGAGTTAAGTGCCGTTGCGCAGCGCCTTTCCGACCTGTTTATCGACAGACTGTCAGGCGGGGAGCCCCGGAACGAGAATAAAACTTATTCACTTATAGGGATTAAATATAAGCGGTTCATTAATTTCACAATTGGTAGAAAAGTACAAGCATATTACAACTATAGCTAATAAATTTGGCTGGCATTTTTTGGTATCGTAAAGAGGGTTTAGTAGGAGTTATGTTTTAATGAAATTAAAATCGTTTAGAAAAGGCGTCCATCCGAAAGAGTTTAAAAATTATACAGAACATAAATCTCTTGAAAGACTTCCGTTACCCGGACAGGTTTTTATTCCTCTTAATCAACATGTCGGCGCGCCCGCTAAGCCTGTTGTGGAAAAAGGGCAGGCGGTAAAAACAGGCGAGATGGTTGGAGCAAGTGCCGGATTTGTATCCAGCCGGGTTCATGCATCAATATCCGGAACTGTTAAAGCCGTCGATACATTTCCACATCCATTAGGCTTAAATGGTTTAATGATCCATATAGTTGGTGATGGTAATGATGAATGGGTTGATACTGTTACTGAAGAAAGTGATTGGGAACAGTTATCCGAAGAGGAAATCATAGACCGGATTCAGGATGCCGGAATCGTCGGAATGGGCGGCGGCGCATTTCCATCGCATGTGAAATTGACGCCGCCTAAAGATAAAAATATCGATACGTTTGTTCTAAACGGTTGCGAATGCGAACCATATTTGACAGCTGATCACCGTATGATGGTTGAGCAGACTCAGGATGTTGTATCAGGTACACGCATTTTGATGAAAGCACTTGGCGTATCAAAAGCTGTTATCGGGATTGAAAGCAACAAACCCGATGCGATTGAAGCTATGAGAAAAGAGGTCGCCTCTTTTCATAATATTGAAGTAATTCCGCTGAAGGTAAAATATCCGCAAGGAGCAGAAAAGATGCTGATCAAAGCGGCGATTGACCGTGATGTTCCGGCTGGCGGATTACCCTTAGATATTGGTGTGGTTGTTAATAATGTCGGAACTGCTATAGCCGTTGCGGAAGCAGTAACACGAAAGAAACCTCTCGTAGAACGTGTTGTGTCGATTACCGGCGATGGAATTAAGGAACCAAAAAATGTAATTGCTCGAATTGGCGCTCCGTTTCAGAATCTGATCGACTTTTGCGGCGGGCTATCCGAAAAAACAGCAAAGGTTATTATGGGCGGACCGATGATGGGACTCACTCAACATACACTTAAGGTACCGGTTGTCAAGGCAACCAGCGGTATTTTATGTCTTACGGATTTTTCAATTATAAAAAATAAAGAATATCCATGTATCCAATGCGGAACATGTATCGGTGTTTGCTCGATGAGCTTATTGCCAACGCGATTAGCCCGGTTTGCCCAAGTGGAAGATTGGCAAATGGCGGAAGAATTGGGAATCTTAAATTGCATCGAGTGTGGTTCCTGCGCATTCGTATGCCCGTCCCAAATCCCGCTTGTTCAACAGATACGCATCGGCAAAATGCGTGTGGATGAGTTAAAGAGAAAAGAAAAGTTGGAAACCGTATAACATATATAAGAAAGAATTCATTTCTATGGAAGATAACAAACAAAACGTTCTGGAAGAAGAGAGTCCGAAACCCGCTGCTCCTAAACCGAAGCCGGTTGAGAAGCTGAAAAAGGATAAGCCGAAACCACAAATATTTTTACTCAGCTCTTCGCCGCATATGGCAACTGTTGACAATGTTCCGAAAATTATGTGGACTGTTATTGCCGCGCTTCTACCGGCGGTTGCTTTTGGAGTTTATAATTTTGGTTTTGGTGTATTTTTAACTATTGCGGCGTCGGTTATCGCGGCGGTGGCAACTGAAGCGGTTGTCAATAAGATACGAAATAAGAAGATCACCGTATTTGACGGCAGCGCAGTATTAACCGGTTTATTATTGGCGATGACATTACCTCCGGGTTTTTCCATAGCCTACGCAGCGCTTGGTTCAATTTTCGCCATTGGAATCGGGAAACAGATATTCGGTGGACTTGGCTACAACATTTTTAATCCGGCTTTGCTTGGCAGGGCATTTCTCCAGGCGAGTTTCTCGGTAAAAATGACCACCTGGGTAGCTCCGAATACCATCGATGCGATTACGACTGCGACGCCTCTTGGATCCTATAAATTTGAAAACGTAATGACGCCCTATTTCGATCTTTTTATGGGAAATATAGGTGGTTGTATTGGCGAAACCAGCGCTCTGTTTATCCTGATTGGCGGAATTTTTCTTCTTATAAAAAAATATGCGGATTGGCGAATTCCGGTCAGCTATCTCGGAACGGTAATTATTATTGGGGGATTATTCTGGATAATCGATCCTGCAAAATATCCGGATCCGGTCTTTCATCTCTTTTCCGGAGGATTATTGTTAGGCGCATTCTTCATGGCAACAGATATGGTGACCTCGCCGGTGACGCCAAAAGGTAGTTGGATATTTGGATTCGGCGCCGGAGTAGTGCTGGTTGTAATTCGATTGTTTGGCGGTCTTCCGGAGGGCGTTATGTATTCAATTTTATTTATGAATGGTTTTGTGCCACTAATCAATCGATATACAAGACCAAAGATTTTTGGGGAGATTAAAAAATGACGAAATCCTATAAACTTATTTTGGTTCTGACAATGACGGCAATTCTGTCGGGTCTGTTATTATCCTTCTTGAATCTCCATACCAAACCGTTGATTGAAGCTCATCAGGATAATGTTCTAAATAGTGCGCTCAGCAGTGTTTTGCCAAACAGTGTCAAAATTGAAGAAAAAATAATTGAAAATCAGCAGTTCTATTTTGGTTATGATAAACAAAACAGAATGAGCGGTGTTGCATTTCTTGCCGAAGGTAACGGATTTCAGAGCAAGTTGCGAATTTTAGTAGGTATGGATGAGACATTAACCCGAATTGTGAAAATTAAAATCCTGGAGCAGAAAGAAACGCCGGGATTAGGAACCAAAATTGAAACAGATCCCAGCAGCAGATCGAATCCCGAATGGTTTCCAAATCAATTCGATAACCTTAACGTACGGCAACCCATCAGATATGTTAAAAATCAGGCAGCGGACAAAAACAATAGCGAGATCATGGCGATTACAGGAGCCACAATTTCATGTAAAGCGGTTGTTGATATTATTAATGCAACATTGAATATAAACCGCGAGATTATCCGGAAGAATACGGATTTGGCTTGCCCGGCTGGGGCTGGTGTGCCGGAAGATGAGATCATTCCAAATCTGATAGCGGAAGATTACGAAATTAAAGTAATTGAAGGGAAATCGTATTACATCAACCGGGACAACTCAGGTAAAGTAACCGAGGTCGCTTTTACTGCAAGCGGTGTGGGATTTCAGAGTCGGATAAAAGTTTTGGTGTGCATGAATCCGGATTTTTCAGAGATTCAAAGTCTGAGAATTCTCGAACAGAATGAAACGCCGGGATGTGGTACGCGAATTGTTAAAGATACAAAAAATGAGACGGATCAGGAATGGTTTATTAAACAATTTAATAGTTTGAAAGTTACGCAGCCTGTTACCTGTGTTGAAAAATCACCGAAGAAATCTAATGGCGAAGTGCAGGCAATATCCGGAGCGACGGTTTCATCAGAAACCATTGTTGAAATATTGAATAATTCCATACAAAACTATCGCGATAGTTATTTAAAATAAAAGGCAAACTAATATGGCAAAGAAAATTACATTATCCAGAGAGTTTTTAAAGGGCTTATGGGACGAAAATCCGGTCTTACGAATGCTGTTGGGACTTTGTCCCGCACTGGCAGTCACAAATTCTGGAATCAATGGGTTATCCATGGGACTCGCGGTGATTTTTACACTTGTGATGTCCAGCGCGATTATTTCCCTTGCCCGAAATATTATTCCAAAAGAAGTCCGTATTCCTACATTCATTATTGTGATCGCAACATTTGTGACAATTGCTGATAAAATGCTGGCAGCCTATTTCCCCGATATCAGTAAAGCCTTAGGACCTTTTGTGCCGCTGATTGTTGTTAACTGTATTATTCTGGGAAGGCAGGAAGCCTTTGCATCGAAAAACAGTGTCGGTCGAGCCGTTATTGACGCGCTTGGTATGAGTATCGGATTTACAATTACTCTGACGATCCTTGGTTCCTTTCGGGAATTGTTTGGTGTGGGGACGATTTTTGCCGTGCAGATTATGCCGGATAGTTTCGAACCCTTGATGGTTATGGTATTGCAGCCGGGGGCATTTTTAACACTTGGATTGATGATTGGGATTGGCAATTGGCTGAATGCCAGGAGGGCGAAATAATGGTAAATATATTCATAATATTTCTTTCCGCTGTTATCGTTAATAATTATGTATTGGTCAATTTTCTTGGTATTTGCCCGTTTATCGGAGTATCTAAGAAAATTAGCCCGGCGCTAAGCATGGGAATGGCAACGACTTTTGTTATGACATTGACGTCAGCGGTGTCATGGTTAATAAATAAATATATTCTTGATGGATTGAATCTACAGTTTTTACAAACAGTCTCTTTCATTCTTGTAATTGCATCGCTGGTTCAGCTTGTTGAAATGTTCGTTAAAAAGATCAGCAAACCGCTGTATGATGCCCTGGGAATATTTTTGCCTTTGATTACGACGAACTGTGCGATTTTAGGCGTCGCGCTGTTCCTGGTTTTAAAAGAATATAATTTTATTGAAAGTATTATCTTTGGATTCAGCGCAGGCGTCGGCTTTACTCTCGCTATTGTTATAATGGCGGGAATCCGGGAAGAACTGGAATTGGCGGATGTTCCTGAATATTTTAAAGGTGCGGCGATTACGATGATCGTAGCCGGCTGTCTCGCTTTGGCATTCATGGGTTTTTCGGGATTGATATAAAAGGAGTATCGGCATGAATTATACATCCCTTGTATATGCGGTTTTAAGTATGGGCGGAATGGGTCTGTTTTTCTCTATATTAATTACTTTAGCCAGTAAAAAATTGCATGTTGAGGAGGATCCTCGTGTAGAACTGATTTGTGATTTATTACCGGGAGCAAATTGTGGGAGCTGTGGGTATGCCGGTTGCGCTAATTTTGCTGAGAATCTCGCCGGCGCTAAATCTCAACTGAGCGACTGTCCCGTCTGCGGTGCGGAAGCGGCGGAAAAAATAGCCCAAATTCTCGGAGTGGATGTTGAAACAGGTGAAAGGAAAGTCGCGATCGTGATGTGCCAGGGTGGCGACGGCGTCGTAAAGAAAAAAGCGGATTATGAGGGTATTCAATCCTGTATTGGCGCAACTTTCGTGAGTGGCGGTGAACGAGCCTGTAGTTACGGCTGTATTGGTTATGGTGATTGTGTTACAGTATGTCCTTTTGATGCTATTTATATGAATGATAAGGGCATCCCCGTAGTGGATCGGGTAAAATGTACGGGCTGTGGCAATTGTGTAGTTGCATGTCCGCGAAATGTTATCGAATTGCACCCAATCAGCCATCATGTTTTTGTTCTTTGTCGAAATAAAGATTCCGGTAAAAACTCCAGAGCGGTTTGTAGCGCTGCCTGTATCGGTTGTAGAATATGTGAAAAGGCGGTTGACGGCGTCGGTTTTACAGTTGAAAATAATTTGGCAATTGTAGATCATGATAAATACACTAAATATCTTGTATTACCGACAGAAAAGTGTCCGACGAAATGCATTGTAATTGTTGGAGAGGCGGACGAAGCATAATTGGATCAGGATTTTGAAATCGGTGAAGTAGTCGAAATTAAAGGCGCAATTGCTGGAATTGAACTTCTGGAAAACGATCAATGTCATTCTTGCGGCGCTAAGATGATCTGCCGACCCGGCGGTTCGGGTAAACGAATATTATATCTTAAAAACACACTTAATACACAGATCGGAGACCGGGTTCTGATTGAACAATCAGATAAAAACCAACTAAAGCTGGCATTTATGCAATACGGATTGCCAATATTGAGTTTCCTATTCGCAGTGGTTGTAGCCAATTACCTGATTTCCGGTTCTTATCTTGGCATTCCTTCTGATATTCTTCAATTCGGCATTGGATTAGTTGTTCTTGCAATTGCCGGATTAATATCCCGCTATTGGGCTAAAAAAAAAGCCGCCGGTGGCTTCTCGGTCTTTTCAATGAAAGAAATCTGCAATTAAGTGATATTTATTTTCAAATACATAAAAGACATTAAGATTTAATGAGTTCACTTAAAAAATGTAAAAAGCCAAAGAGGGAAACCGTTGAAACGGTAGTGTTGGGTAAGGTTAACCCCCCGACTTAAGTCGGGGGTTAATGATAAGTTATCTGATGAAATAACTGTTTCAACAGTTTCCGAATATTTCTTAATATAATTTGAATTCTACCCTTTCTTAAGCAGACACTTTAGTATTATGAAAAAACAATATGTTATTCAATCACTGATTTTTATTTTACTCCTGATTCTTGTTCTTTTTTCCGCCTGCTCTCCGAAGTCGAAGTTACAATCCTATCAGGTAACCCGGTTTGCAATGGGCACGTTGATTGAAATTACCGTATTGGACTACTCAGAACAACATGCTTATGAATCGATAGATGCTGCTTTTGAAGAGATTAGCCGTATTGGGTCGCTATTCTATGAGGGCAACCCGGAAAGTCCGCTGTATCAGTTTAGCCACAGGACTTCGAATAATGTGCCGATGCCGAATGAAGTTCTTCAGTTAATACAGAGAGTCTTGAAAATCTCAGAATTGACGGACGGTTGTTTTGATATGACCGTCGGTATTTTATTACCTTTATATAATTTTAAAACAGAATCACCGGCGGCGCCGGCATTAGAGGATATAAATGCATTACTTCCTCATGTTGATTACCGGTCATTAAACGTGGATTTGGAGCGTGGAGTTTTAATGTCAGCCTCTCCCAAAACGATGTTGACGGCAGGTGGAATTGCAAAAGGATATGGTGTTGACCGGGCGATTGAAATTTTAAAAGACAAAGGCGTAAAAGGCGCATTGGTGAATGCCGGCGGTGATCTCAGAGCGCTTCCAAGGGGCGATGGTAAGAAATGGAGGGTTGGCGTCCAGGATCCCAGGGATTTGAAAAAAATGCTGAAAATTATTGAAGTTGACAGCGGCGCCGTTATTACTTCAGGCGATTACCAGAAATACTTTTTTTATAATGGCAAACGCTATCACCATCTGATCAATCCGAAAACAGGTTTACCGGCTGACTCCTGTCAGTCTGTGACAATTCTGGCGCCTACCGCAGAAATGGCAGATGCATTAGCGACCGGTATTTTTGTTGCGGGTGTATCAAAAGGGCTTGAGATTTTAAATTCCTTACCCGGTTGTGACGGACTGATCGTTCGGTATGATGGGAAGTTTTTTAGTACTGCTGATTTTTAAAATTGCATTTTTGCTGGTGATTAATCCAGGATAAATAAATTCTGTCGAAATTCAGAAAACTTCTATATTTTTATGATCAAAATAAATGGGAGATGTTTTGCCTACAGAATTCGTATCACAAACATTAATCCTCAAATGGATCTGAGAGTGGATTAGATGAACATTGTCATTGCAATCATATACTGGCTTTTGCTGGTAATATCAGTTTTTACGCTTATATTCAGTCTTCCCGGAACGTTTTTCATCGTCATATTCAATCTTTTGTATCAATTGATCGATCCGGTTGCCGGAATTAACTGTCGATTGGTCCTGTGGCTTTTACTTATTTCGATCTGCCTGGAACTTCTGGAGTTCATCATTACAGCGTGGAGTAGCAAACGCTATGGCGCCTCAAACCAGGGAACTGCCGCCGCTATCGCCGGCAGCGTCTTTGGAGCGGTAATTGGTACAAGTATATTTCCCATGTTAGGATCGTTGCTTGGCGCCTTCGCAGGAGCATTTATCGGGGCATTTGCTATTGACCTTATACGTTCCGGCGATACAAAAAGAGCGTATCAAGCGGGAATCGGCGCGCTAACCGGTTCAGTCGGCGGGAAAATGATTAAGATTATCGGCGCTATCGGAATGCTTGTATTGATTGGATATAATGTGGGGTGATTGCAGGTCTGCTAATCGCTATTGACGAAATTACGGATCCAGTCGATATATTTTAAGTTGCTGTAGATCTTCTGAGTGCGGTCGTTGTCATCGAGGTTTTTATCAACTTCGTAAGCTTCCTCAAGATGTTTGTTGCCTTCGATCAAAAGTGACAGATTTTCTTTAAACAATCGTTTTGTCTCTTTTATATAAACTATCTTTTCCGGTCCGCGCCGCATGGATTCGATATTACGCATACGAACTGTATAATCCGTGCGCTTTTTAAATTCATCGATGGAATAAAAACCGATATTATTTAACTGCCAGGCGACGATATCGTCACGATTCAATTCCTTTGCATGATGAGCGGCTTTTAATAAAGCGAGTATTGTTGCGTCAAAATCATTTCTGGCGCGGGCGGAATCAACTGAATCCTTGGCAGTGCGAAAATCTTCCCACATTTCCTGGACGGTTCTGTTTAAATGCTCTAATGTATCAGGAGCAGTAAAAACGGATTCGGGAACGACAGCAATTGAATCAATCTGTTCTGCTTGTTGATCCTTTTGATTTTTTTGACGTTTTTTAAATTGGTTGCAGCTGGTGAAAATAATCGAAACTAAGATTATAAGGAGGATTTGCAGTGAATTTCGAAAAATTCGGCAAAACAATATATGTTTTAATCTGTCGGAATAGCTATTATTCATGTTATTGAGACACAATCAGAAAAATCACTTTGCATTAATTCAAACTGTTACCTATGTAAGACTAATTAAAAAATCTGCAATCGGCAAGTAATTTATTTGAAAATTAATAAGAATTTCCTTTCTCGTCGATCATTGGGACAAAACGAACCGGAATAGCAGCTTCAGGCACCAGATTACCATCAAATTTGCGAAATAGTACAAGATTTTGTCGAATCTTTGAACCAACGGGTATAACAAGTTTACCGCCCTCTTTTAATTGGTTGATCAGGGCTTCCGGGACTTCACTTGGGGCACATGTTACAAGGATTGCATCATAAGGAAGGTGGGCTTGCCATCCCTGGAATCCATCGCCGGTTTTGAAGAAAATGTTTTTATAACCTAATTGCGTTAGAATTTTGCCTGCTTTTTCGGATAATTTTTTATTTATTTCGACAGTAAAGACGGAATCGCAGAGTTCAGCCAGAATCGCTGCCTGATAACCGGAGCCCGTTCCTATTTCCAGGACCTTATCCTGAGTTTTAATTGATGCCATCTCGGTCATTAAGGCGACGATATAAGGTTGTGAAATTGTCTGACCTTCACCGATTGGGAGCGGATGGTCGGCATAAGCATATTGGCGATATTGTTCGGGAACAAAATGATGACGTTCGACTTTTCGCATTGCAGCCAGCACGTTTTTATCGTTGACGCCTCTCGCTTCAATCTGATTTTTGACCATATTAATCCGTTTCTGCCGGAATTGGTGGTCGTTTAGCGGATGATTGCAGTACGATATATTGGTGCACAAAAGAAAAATCAAAGTCAGAAAGAGCGCCTTATTATATTGTAAACGAATCATCATAATTAAACATACGAAATCAGGTTGACAACCGCAATATCCGGTTTAAATTTGTTGAGCGCTTCATTATTTCACTGTATATTTGCCAAAACAGGGAGTAACGATGATTATTTATTTACATGGTTATGGAAGCAGCGGAAACGCCTTTAAGGCAAGATTGTTAAAACGAATTTATCCTGATATTGAAATGTTTTCTCCGGATCTGCCGGATGATCCAAACGAAACGATCCGATTTCTGGAAGCTGTTATCCGTGAAAAATGTCATAATCAACCGTGCATGTTGATCGGAAGCAGTCTGGGCGGTTTTTATGCGCTGCATCTGCATGTAAAATTTAAACTGCATGCCGTCCTGTTGAATCCCACCATCCAACCGATTGATGATCTCGAAAGAAGGCTGATAACTGAACCGGAATTCGACAACCCGGCGCCGCGCGGCTTGATAATTGAGAATTTGAACCAGATGATGAAATATTACCATAATCCCGAACTAATTCACGCTGATCGGCTCAGAGTATATCTTAATCGTGATGATGAAGTTCTGGACTACCGGAATGCCTTACACTATTTTCAAAAGAGCGATTGCAAAATTATTCTGAATAATAAGGGTGAACATGTATTCCTGAATTTTACCGACATACTGCCGGAAATTATTGAAACCTACCGAGCGTTATAAATCTCTTAGAGGAAATGGAAAATAAAGAGCTGCAATACAGCAAGATAATTCATATCGATATGGATGCGTTCTTTGCATCTATCGAACAGCGGGATGATCCGCACTTGCGCCATAGACCTGTCGCTGTAGGCGGCGCCGGTCCCCGCGGTGTGGTAGCTGCTGCCAGTTATGAAGCCCGTAAATTCGGTGTTTATTCCGCCATGGCATCGCGAATCGCCAAACATAAGTGCCCGCAGCTGATTTTTGTGAAGCCGCGATTTGATGTTTATAAAGCAGTCTCTTCGGAGATAATGACAATTTTCCGTAACTATACCGATCTGGTAGAACCGCTCTCGCTGGATGAAGCCTATCTCGATGTGACGGAAAATAAAAAAGGCATGCGCTCAGCAACTATTATTGCCAGAGAGATCAAAACTTCAATCAAGGAGAAGACCCGGCTGACGGCATCTGCGGGAATATCGATCAATAAGTTCCTGGCGAAAGTGGCTTCCGGCATGAATAAACCAGATGGATTGACAGTCATTACTCCGGGAAAAGTTCATGAATTTATCAAAACACTTCCTATTGAAAAGTTTTTCGGAGTCGGTAAGGTGACCGAGGCAAAAATGAAAGCGTTGGGAATCTATAACGGAAGTGATCTATTGGAGTTTGATCAACTGGAGCTCATCCGCCATTTCGGGAAAATGGGGACTTACTTTTATAAAGTGGTTAGGGGGAAGAATGACCGGAAAGTAAAACCGGAGCGAATCAGAAAATCTCTCGGCACTGAACGCACCTTTGATAATGATATCATTTCTATGAAAACGCTGCTTGAGGAATTGAAATCTATTTGCGAAGAACTTGGCAGACGATTGGCAAAATCAAATGTGAGTGGTAAAACGGTTACGTTGAAGATCAAATATTTTGATTTTGATCTCAAAACGCGCAGCATAAGTTTGAATAAATTTCAAAGTAATGCTGAAGAAATTTTTAAAATAGCCAGAAAACTGCTTCATTCCGACAATCTACCGAGGAAAGCAATAAGACTCCTGGGGGTAAGTTTATCAAATTTAAACGATGGGAGCAAAAAAGGAATATCAAATCAGTTGACCCTAGATTTTTAACATTGTAAATATACACACTACCGTAATCTCGGGAAGCCTTAAAATTGGTAATTTTATGAGTTATTCAGATTAAAATAAAGAGTTGTCAATATAATAATTTCTGTTATTTTATATGTATGAAAATTAAATTGTTTTTATAATCAGAGAGGTTGAAATGAAACACCGGCGTCTAAAACTTTTGCTAATTGTAATTTTGGTGATTATAACAAATCTGTCCGCCCAGATGGATAAGGCTAAGTGGATTCCAAAACCAAAGTACCCGGTTTTAAAGGAACTGGAAAAAGAACTGGAACAAGAGAGAGCTGCACAAGATTCCATTACAGCACAAATTAGAAAAAGGCAGGAGCTGGATGCCGAGAAAGAAAAGGAAGAGGCTCAAAAATTCATCGCCGATTTTTCTAATGTACAAAAACCTGAAAACCCGGATGTTTTTACCCGATATTTTGCTTTTCCGCCGGTTGCCCAATATCAGTCGGGAATGTGCTGGTGCTTTTCGACAACCTCGTTTCTGGAATCAGAAATATATCGTCTATATAAACAGAAAATCAAACTGTCCGAATTGCATACTATATATTACGAGTATGTTGAAAAAGCCCGGCGATATATCCGGGAACGCGGTAAATCCGAATTTGGAGAAGGGTCTGAGAGTAATGCTGTTTTCAGGATAATGAACCAATACGGCGCCGTGCCTGCTGAAGTTTATACCGGATTAATTAATGGGAAAACCCGCCATAATCACACTGCTTTGTTTGAAGAAATGCAGACGTATTTGCAGTATTGTAACGAAAATGATTTCTGGGATGAAAAAGCAGCGCTTGAATCAATTAAGATTATCCTGAACAAACATATTGGTGAACCACCAACGACATTTAAGTTTAAGGGAAAGCAATATACTCCTCAGAAATTTCTGAAAAAAGTTATCAAATTAAAACCGGATGACTATGTGGAATTCATGTCAACATCTTCAATTCCATTTTACACAAAAGGAGTTTTTGACGTGCCCGATAACTGGTGGTTGGACAGTAATTACTACAATCTTCCATTAGATGAATGGTATGGCATAATCAAGAAGGCGTTAAAAAGTGGTTATACGATTTGTATTGGCGGCGATGTGTCCGAAGCCGGTTATGTTGGCTTGGAAGATGCCGGATTTATTCCAAACTTTGATATACCTCAGGAATATATCAATCAAGATTCCCGGGAATTTAGAATTCAGAATAAGACCACAGGAGATGATCACGGTATTCATATGATCGGATACACAAAGATTGGTGATTTTGACTGGTATTTGATCAAGGATTCTGCCCGTAGTTCACGGCATGGGAAATTCTTTGGGAATTATTTCTATCGTGAAGACTATGTAAAACTCAAGATGTTGACATTTTCTGTTCATAAAGATGTGGTTAAAGATGTATTGAAGAAATTTGATTAGTTTTAAAAATAGGACTATATTTTTAATGAAATTTGAAAACATTTGTTTAAATTGAAAAAAATGTGGCTGAAAAAAATGGGTTGGAAGCGCTATTACTGGCTTAATCTGCAAAAACTTGCAGAAAGTCTTCTGGAACCATTTTATATTGACAAGATGTTTGCTTGTTTGCGGATTAATAAATATATTCTTTTGCAATTTCGTTGATAGTGATATGCAAACAGTTCAGAATAATAGTATGTCTATGCAGAAACCTTCAGGTTGCCCAATTAAGAAACTTTTCGAAAAAGTTTGTCTATACAAAAACCTTGGAATGATGGAATTATGCAAGTTAAAATTGTTAGGCTTTAAAAAATATTTGAAGTAAAAATATTTATTTGATGGGGATTAAAACTATTTACTAATAAATATTATGAATTTAAAGTAGGAGAAAAAACTATGTTTAAGAAAATCTTGACGTTAATAGTTCTGATAATATTTTTAGGCATTAATATCTTGGTATATGCTAATCAGCAAGAGAATTCAGCAAATGAATCTTCTCAAGTCGGTGATAAGTTAGACAATGCTCTTAGTAATTTAACTAATCAAATTATTACGAGTATTAGTACAGGAAAAGGAAATAAAATTGCGGTAATAGAATTTTCTGATCTTGATGGAAATGTTACCAAATTTGGAAAATACATTGCTGAAGAGCTAATTACGCGGTTTTTTATGGCAAGAATGTTTGAAGTAGTTGAAAGGCAGTTACTTAACAAAGTAATGTCTGAACAAAAATTGTCAGTTACTGGGTTAATTGATATAGATTCAGCAAAAGAATTAGGCAAAATTCTTGGAGTTGACGCAATAGTATCAGGCACGGTTACTGACCTTGGAAGTAGCATTAAAATAAATGCCCGAATTATTTCTACGGAGACAGGTTCTGTTTTCGGTGCCGCCCAAACCAAAATTATTAAGGACGCAGTAGTAAGAAAATTGATTGGAGAGGAAAATGAAGATAAAATAGATGTGGCAAAAAAAGATAACGAAAATAAGACAAAGGAGACGGAAAAAAAGGATAAAAGTGAACAAGAAGAGCAGCTTTCTGCAAAGCAAACCCAGAAATTCCAAAAGGGACTTAAAGCGGAATATTTTAAT
>JAUVYH010000009.1 GCA_030603165.1 Fidelibacterota bacterium | reverse complement strand
CGAAATTCCAATTAACGGTGTTCTTGATCTGCACACATTTCTGCCCCGGGAAGTGAAAGAACTGGTGCCGGACTATTTGAAAGCCTGTCGTGAAAAGGGGATTTACAGTGTACGCATTATTCACGGTAAAGGCACCGGAACGCTGCGGAAAATTGTACAGTCGATTCTGTCACGCTTGCCGGAAGTGGAATCTTTTCATACTGCCGAGGGAACCGGAGGCGGCTGGGGCGCTACGAGTGTTGTATTAAAAAACACTAATTCTGAATAGACATCAAAAAGTTGGAGTGTAAAGATATGCTTGCTAATGGTTGACATATGGAGTATATTTGTAGTGAAATGTCAACCAATATTTATTGAGGGTGCATTATGTTTGGCAAAAGATTAAAATCAGCCAGAAAAATGGCGGGGTTGTCCATGCAGACCCTAGCTGACAAGATGGATAATGTGATTACCAAGCAGGCGATATCAAAATACGAACAAAATCTAATGAAGCCTGACGGACGGGTCCTTTCCGCTTTGTCTAAAGTAATGGATGTTTCACCGGATTATTTCTTTCAGGCGCCGGAATTTCAGATCAAAAATATTGAGTTTCGCAAGAAATCCCGGCTAAATGTAACCGACCAAAACCGTATAAAAGAGCTCAGCAAGTCCTTTATTGAACGAAACGAGGAATTAAACGATCTGCTTCAGATTCGCTGTGAATTTCAATCCCCGGTTAAGAACCGGATTGTAAGCGCCTTTGAAGATATCGACCGGATTGTGACTGAATTACGGTCTCAATGGAAATTAGGTGAATGGGCTTTGCCGAATGTCGTAGAATTATTGGAAAGCAAAGGCATACGAATTTTTGAAGTCGATGCACCGGAGATGTTTTACGGCTTGTCTGGATGGGCGGACGCCAATCCGATGATTGTTATTAATAAATCCCTGGACAATGATCTGTGCCGTAAACGTTTTACCGTGCTGCATGAATTTGCGCACCTGTTTTTGGATTTTCGGGTTCCGGATCAGCCGAGATTGAAAGAAAAACTCTGTCATTATTTTGCAGGCGCTTTTCTAATGCCTTATAATATATTTGTCCGTGAATTTGGCGCCCGTAGAAAAGGAGTAACTCTGGATGAATTGATCCGGATCAAAGAGAACTTTGGTATATCGATTCAGGCGATTATGGCGCGAGCTAATGCCCTCGGAATGATCAGCGCGCAGAAATTTCAGCGATTTAATATTTGGATAAATAAATATGGATATCGTAAAAATGAACCGGGTCAATACTGCGGAGCGGAGAAAGCCAGTCGCTTTCAGAGTTTGATTAACCGGGCGGTAACCGAGGAGATCATCTCCATGTCCAAGGCGGCGACCCTGGCGGGACAACCGCTGGCGGTATTCCGGCGGAATTTTAACCAGATATGACGGGTATTTATATAGCCGACGCCAATATTCTGTTTGATTTGTTTGACATCGATTTATTCGAAGCGTTTTTAGGATTAGATTTGGATATACATATCTCCCCGTTTGTGATGGATGAAATCGAGGAACCCGATCAAAAAGAACGTGTGACGGATTGCGAACGAATATTTGTGGAGTATTTCAACAGCGATGATATAGAAGAAATCCAGTCCATTGATCAAGTCTATCGCGGTCTCTCATTTGAAGATTGCTCGATTCTGCTTATGCGGCAAAAGCAGGAAGCCGTTATTCTTACCGGCGATGGCTTGTTGCGCCGGACTGCCGAGAAACTCGGCTATGAAGTACATGGGATTATCTGGGTGTTGGATCGCTTGATAGAAAAAGGGCTATTGACTTGTTCTATAGCAAGGGATAAGTTAATGGAACTTATGGCGATTAATAAACGGTTGCCGAAAACTCTGTGTGAAAAACGATTGACAACATGGGAAAATGATAACCAATAAACATAAGGACAATCAATAAATGCCTATCCTCCAATGGTTAAACAAAGAAGAAGCGGTGAAAACCGCACAATCTGTTCCATATCGGATTCTTGAGCACGACATGAAAATGTCCGTGAAGCCATCGTGGCGGTTCGTCCGGCGGGTGTGGATGCTCATACCGGCGTGGAAGGTCCCGACGGAAGAAAAGACCCGGAGAAAGTCCGCAGATTTGTTGAAGAGGCGAAAATTGGTTTTAAAATGATGGCTGACACTGGACCGGTCGAAATTCCAATTAACGGTGTTCTTGATCTGCACACATTTCTGCCCCGGGAAGTGAAAGAACTGGTGCCGGACTATTTGAAAGCCTGTCGTGAAAAGGGGATTTACAGTGTACGCATTATTCACGGCAAGGGCACCGGAACGCTGCGGAAAATTGTACAGTCGATTTTGTCACGCTTGCCGGAGGTGGAATCCTTTCATACTGCCGAGGGAACCGGCGGCGGCTGGGGCGCAACGAGTGTTACCTTGCGGCGAGACGAATCACAATAAAAAAAAGTTAAAGGAAAAAGTATAAAGATTGAGATATGTAATTGCTAATGGCTGACAAAAGATTAAAAAGAATAAATAAATAATGTTGCTATTTTTAAAAAAAATTAAAACTTTAGATCATGGTAAATATTAACCATATAAAGGAACTTCACTATATCACTCATATTGAGAATATACCATCCATACTGGAAAACGGAATTTTATCCCATAATTTGACCAAAATTATCCATCATAATTCTGTTGCCTCTCAAATAATTCAACAACGACGTGAAAATAAAAAAATTCCAAGTGGCATGAGACTCCATGATTATGCGAATTTGTATTTTGACGCTCATAATAAAATGCTAAGTAAATTACGAGACAGAAATGAAGAGATTGGGATTTTACAAATTGATAAACGGATATTGTTAATTGAAAACGTAATTGTCAGTGATCGAAACGCATCAAGTGATTATGTTGCTTTTTATCCTGTTGATACCGGTCTGGGTCAACTTGATTTTAATAAAATATATGACCGGTTTTGGTTACATGACGACCCGATGCAACAGTGGATTCATGGTTCAATAAAATGTGCAGAGGTTTTAGTACCGGAAAGGATTGAACCGAAACACATTTTAGGTGTTTATGTTTATAGTGAAGCTGTTCGTGACCGACTTGAAAATCAAGGAATTCGATTGCAAATTACAATAAATAATAGTATGTTTTTTTAGGAGAAAATGATTACAAAAATTAAAATTGGAAATATCCTCGAATCTGAGTCACAAACGTTAATAAATACCGTCAATTGCGTTGGCGTTATGGGGAAAGGAATTGCAGCAGATTTTAAGAAGCGGTTTCCCGATATGTTTTTCGATTATAAGGTCCGCTGTGAAAATAAAATCGTAAAGCCCGGTGTACCGTATATCTATAAATCATTGATAAAACCCTGGATTATTAATTTTCCGACTAAAAACCATTGGCGTTCCGTGTCAAAAATTGAGGATATTGAAAAAGGTATTAATATCATTTTAAATAATTATAAGGAATGGGGTATCACATCATTGGCGGTACCTCCATTGGGCTGCGGTAACGGGCAATTGGAATGGGCTGAAGTTGGGCCTCTTTTATATCAAAAGTTTAAAATGATAGATATTCCAGTAGAACTTTACGCTGTTTTTGGTGCACCGAAAAACCAACTTACAACCGATTTTCTCGAGTCAAAAGCAGAGAGTTTGAAAAAACTGAAAAACGACAAACCATTCCCAAAATTTATTCCGGAATGGCTGGTACTGATTGAGATTCTGGAACAGATCAAACAGAATCCGTATCATCGACCAATTGGCAGAACGTTTCTCCAAAAAATTGGATATATTGCAACTGCTCAAGGTGTGCCTACTGAATTGAAATATACCGAAGGCAGTTATGGACCATTTTCTGAGGATCTAAAAAAAGCCATCACAATAATGGCAAATAACAATCTTATCATAGAGGAACATTCCGGCACTAGTTTCCTGTACCATGCAGGAAATGCTTATCCGAAAATGAGGGATAAATACCAAGATTTAATTCATAAATATCAAAAGATTATTAGAAAAACCACCGACCTTTTCATGCGTATGGATACGAATCAGGCTGAAATCGTATCGACTGTTTTATATTCGTCACGGAAGATAAAAAAGAATAAGCCGACAGATGAAGTTAATGAAAAAGATATATTTGACTATGTGATGAAATGGAAAAAACGTCGTCGCCCACCATTGAAAGAGTCTGATGTTGCCAGCGCTGTCCGAAATCTGGTGATGCTGCAGTGGTTAAAAGCCAAATACAGCCCGGAATTACCTGTCCGTGATATATTCTAGATTTATTAACGGTAATCTTTAGTCAAGACATTGTTTTATTATTTTTATTCCGGTTTCCGGTCAGGGATTGACAGTTTGTCATGCTTGCCGGAGGTGGAATCCTTTCATACTGCCGAGGGAACCGGCGGCGGCTGGGGTGCGACGAGTGTTACCTTGCGGTGGGGAGAGTTGTAATTGAAAAGGTAAAAGTAATTAAATTCTTTTTAATTTGAGAGAGCTATGAATAGAAACCTAAAATGGACACGAAATGAATTAGTACTTGCGCTAAATTTGTATTACAAAACTCCTTTTGGAAAGATGCATAAAGCAAATCCAAATGTTATTGAGTTAGCCTTAATTCTAAATAGAACTCCGTCGGCTGTTTCATGGAAATTAGTAAATTTTGCAAGTTTTGATGAAAGCTTGCAAGCACGAGGCATTGTTGGGGCAAGAAACGCCAGTCGATTAGATAAAGAAATCTGGGAGGAATTTTACAATAATTTAGATTTGTTGGCCTACGAAAGCGAAAATCTATTATTAAAAAAAATAAAAATAAAAAAGGGAATTGGAGAAGATTTTGAATTAAGAGAGGGATTGGATAAAGAAAGATTGATTAAGACAAGAGTAAATCAATCATTTTTTAGATCAACAATACTAGCCTCTTATAATTGTACTTGTTGTATTACAGGTATTCAAAATGCTGATCTTTTAATTGCTGGTCATATTGTACCATGGTCAAAAAGTGTTAAAAATCGTTTAAATCCAAGAAATGGAATTTTAACAAATCTTTTGCATGATAAAGCCTTTGACTTAGGATACATAACGATAAATGAAGATTACAAAGTATTAATAAGTTCAGAAATTTTATCTTCGAATAATCAAATCGACCAAGAGTATTTTAATAAATACCATGGTCAAAGTATTATATTGCCTTCTAAGTTTTTACCAGATAAAAATTTTCTTAGAATGCATAACAATGATATATTTTTAGGGTAAAGATTTTTTACTACTATTAGATTATTTTCTATATTCTACAATTACGGCTCCACAATACTACCCGCCACAATATTCGTCACTTTACTGCGCAGGGCGATCACATTGCCTTCCGGCATATGGACACTGTTGGTCAGCAGGATCACGAAGGTCTCGGTTTCCGGGTCGATCACAAGGGATGTTCCGGTGAAGCCGGTGTGTCCGTAAGAGGTTTTGGGAAATATATCACCCATATTAGACGAATAGGCTGAATTCAGATCCCAGCCGAGTCCCCGTCCGGCAAAAGCCAGATCGGGATATACTGTTGTCATGGCTTTTACTGTAAGTGGCGATAGAATCCGGACGCCTTCATAGCTGCCGCCATTCAGCATCATCTGGCAGAAAATCGCCATGTCGTCAGCAGAAGAAAAGAGTCCCGCATTGCCGGACAGACCGCCCATCAGCTGTGCCAGGGGATCGTGAACTTTCCCATGCAGCGGCACATCGTCAATTACTTCGGTTGGAGCGATGCGCGGCAGGTATTCTTCCGTCGGCAGGAACATGGCGCTGTGCATTTGCAGAGGCTCGAAGATATGGTTTTTTGAAAATTCGCCGATGTCCATTCCGGATACTAGCCGTACAATTTCCGCCAGTGTGATAAAGCCAAGACAACTGTAGGCAAAATGTTCTCTGGGAGAGTTCTGTTTTTCGATTGTGGCAATATGTTGGATCAGTTTTTCGGGGCAGGGTTCGCCATATTGTTCTTTCAGTGCATTGGCATTGGTATAAGGCGGCAGACCGGACGTATGGGTCAGGAGATGGTAGAGCCGAATCGGTGACGCATCGTTGCCGTCTTCATCATAATATGGTGTGTATTCGGGAATATATTTTGACGCCGGATCCATCAGGCGGATTTTGCCCTGTTCTACGAGGATCATAATGGATGTGGCGGTTGCAACCGGTTTGGTAATCGACGCCATATCGAATATTGTTTCAAGAGTCATTGGCTCAATTGTTGGTATGATCCGGGAGTTCCCATAGGTTTTTCGAATAATTACGGCTCCTTTTCGGGCGACGATTAATACGGCTCCGGGTAATTCTTCTGCCTGAATTGCATTCTCAATGATCTCATCGATTAAATTCAACCGTTCCGCATCCATGCCGACCTTTTGAGGCTTGCCCCGGTATAGAACTTTTTCGGAATCGGGCGCTTCACAGGCAATTAATGTAAGGCTAAGGATTACGATCATTGACCGAAATGTAAACTGATTTATCTTCATCGTTATCTCCCGTATAGAGTTTGTTTTAGAAAAATTATAAAGAATCCAGCGGTATATCAAGAACCGGCATATTTTCATGCCCCTTATAGTCGAAATGCCACCATTCGGAAGAGATGCCGGTAAAACCGTGTTTTTTCATGGCGTCTTTTAGGATTGAGCGATGACGGATAGCTTCTTGCGAACAGTCCATATAATCCCGGTGGGCTTTCTCTGAGAAGTCGTCGAATTTCGAAGGCATCGGCATTTCATTGCCATCGAGATCGAGCAGCGTCACGTCCACGGAATACGCCCGGTTGTGATTTGAGCCGGTTGCCGGGTTTGCCACATAACGCGAGTCAGGCAGGATTTCCCACATTTGTTTCTGGACCGATAGCGGTCGATAGCCGTCAAATACTTTCAGACTGAATCCTTGCCGCTTTAAATCTTCCTGAACTTTTTTCAGCGCCAGGGCAGGTTTTTTAGCGAGGAAACAGCGGGACGACGGATACAGCACTTTACCGACAAAATTATCATCGGTGGCGTAGCGGATGTCCAGGACAATGTCCGGAATGATTGTATTGAGTTCAACTAAGTCCGGATCTTTGACTGCCTGACAGGCGCAAAGAACAAGCAGCCCGATCAAAAGACCGCGGACCTGAATATTTCGCATGTTGTTTTTCATAGGGTAGCTCCTGTTTTTGAAATTCATAGTTACAGCTATATTAATTTAATTTTTTGAGCAATGCAAACTATTACCGGTATAATTATGCCTAATTCGAAGACGGTTTTAATACTTAATCCCGACCAGTCGGGACAGAGATCGCAGATCTGCCCGCTGTTTCCTATCTGCGTCCCGATCGGGATAGGCAGGCTCTTTAGCAGGCGGGGATTATTATAAATTTGAAATTTGAATATTCCATTTGGGATAAGAGTAACTTTGTCCCGATATTCATCATGATTATCTAAAAGATATTTACAGTATTCACCTGTATCTTTTGCATTACGAGAACGAACTTTCGCAAAGATTTCTGCATACAAATAGATTTCAAAAGTCCTGGACCTAAAATCCTCTGCGTTCTCTGCGCCTCTGCGTTTATAATATTCTCAGATTTGAAAATCTAAATTTACCTTTTTGAATAGGGTCTAATTACAGCATTTAGAAGGGATTGTTAAAAAATTACGAAAATCTTTTGTTTTTCGCCGGAAAATCGTATTTTCCAATCCGTTATTTTTAACCAATAAGGATTATCTCATGACTGAAAAGAAAAAAGGATTATTCGGATTATTTCCCGCCCAGTTTTGGTTAGTGGTCATATTTGAATTTTTTGAAAGAGGCTCATATTATGGAATGATGAGCTTTATTTCGGTATATTTTGTCAACGTACTCGATTTCCCTAAAGAGAGTGTGGGAGTAATTAAAGGGGTTATTCAACCTCTTTTATATTTTCTCCCGATCGTTTCAGGAGCAATCGCCGACCGTTTTGGCTACCGTCGCCTGCTGATGATTGCTTTTGCCATCATGGGTAGTGGATATTTTTTAACCAGCCAGACATCAACTTACGGAGCAGTTTTTGTCTCGCTTGTTATCATGGGATTAGGCGCCGGAACATTCAAACCGCTTATTTCCGGCACTATTGCTAAAGTCACCGACGAAAGTAACAGCACGGTTGGATTTGGTATTTTTTACTGGTCTATAAATCTAGGCGCTTTTCTGTTTCCCCTTTTCCTGGTTCCGTTTTTAAAAGGGCTTAACCCCAGATATGTCTTTATAGCTTCGGCGCTTTGTACGGCTGTTATGATAATACCAACCGCATTATTCTATAAAGAACCGATAAAATCTGAAAAAACCGATAAGAAGAAAACCAATTTGCTGCAAACTCTGGCTAATGCATTTGAGATCATTTATTCACCTATCGTTCTTTTGTATTACCAGATGAAAAAATCCGTCTTGTGCAAAAATATAGCGGTGCTTCTACTTGCAGGTTTATTTATTTTCTCGCTATTTCAATATTTGGAAAAGCCAATTGTATCCAAACGCTTTTCCAAAATCGGGATTGTTTCAGACAATTCCGTAATGCATTTTGATATTAATCGAAATATGCTCGGCAGAGAGGATTTTTCATTATCAACTATAAACGATGCAATCGGTGTATTTCAGCTTACCTTACACAAACCGGAATATTTACATAGATATAGCGATACTCTTATCACACAGCTGCATCAATATCAGGGGTTCGAAGATATTACCGTACGGGAACTTAAAAATTGGATCGAGCAATCCGATTCAAAAATCCAGGTTGAGTTTAAAATATCTAAAGACATTACTCCGCCTTTTCAGATTTCTGAAATATCCAAATCTCACTATATAGTTACAGTCAATCAGGCGACCGACTTTGAAAATATTAAAGTAGAATTATTAGATGAGCTGCGTAGTCATTCGGTTTTGCGCTCTTTATCAATTAAAGATTGCGATGATCTATATAAAGCAACAAATAGCCGCAAATTTTTTCTCTTATTTATCGCATCCATAATTCTTATTGGTTTAGTAATTATATTTTTCTCTAACAGGGCAACAACATCTGTAACGCAAAAAAATACGCCAAGCCGTATGCCCGCCGTAATTATTATCGGATTGGGAATATTTATCTGGTTTTTACCCGGCTTAGCACTTCTCGGAAGAATTATCGCAACGGTGATCTATTTAACCGTATCCTCTCTTTTTATCATCGATAAAACTGATTCCGGAAAGTTCGTTGACCATGCAAAATTTTTATTGATGATTTTCCTCTATTCCGGTTTCTGGGTTCTTTATTTCCAAATGTTTGATTCCGTTCTGTGGTATGTCCAGGCTTACGTGGACGCCGGTTCACTAAACTCCTCAGTTAATAACTTTCTTGGAATATTTGGTATTAATAAAGAATTGTTTATTTTTGATGTAGAACATGTAACCGTAATTAATGCCGGTACTATTATTCTTTTACAACTGGTAATTTCCCGTATCGTAAAAAACACAAAAGCTCTGCCGACTATGATGATAGGTATTGCTATGGGAACCATAGGAATGGCTATTCTGGCTATTAATACGAGCATTTGGGTTTTTATGGCAGGAATTATTATTTTTTCTGTTGGAGAAATGACTGCCCATCCAAAATTCATCAGTTATATTGGTCTTGTTGCACCGAAAGATAAAAAGGCGATGTATATGGGATATCTTTTTCTGTACGGAGTATTCGGCAGCTCTATTGGTGGTATTTTAGGCGCAAAGCTTTATGTTCATTTTGTTGATATCCTGAATCAACCTCGCACGCTATGGCTGATCTTTTCAATGATCGGCGTTTTTACTATTATCAGTTTGTCTCTCTATAATAAATTCCTGATACCGAAAGAAACCGGTAAATAGATCGCCGTTACCGTAGGGTTGTGAGATGAAGATACCAAAACGTCTGCTGCGGAAAATACTTCGTGACTGTAAACGATCGGGTTCCGGGATCCGTGCCGCCGACATTAAAAACAAAAAGTTTCTGATCTGTTTTCCTTTCGATGAACAATACCGAAAAATTGCATTCAGGGTTTTCTCTTCTGTTATAAAATCCCACCGGGAGAACTGCATGTGTCTGATCTCCGAAAATGCCCGTGATTTACTTTGTGAAGTGAACGATGATTCCATAATTACCGTGTCTATCCCGGAGGATATTCAGCGGAATCCGGTATTGCCTTCAAGCGCAAGTGAAAAAATACGAAGCGGACATTACATGGTTGCGGTGGATTTGAATACGGGTTTTCATCCCTATACGGCGGCGGCGGTATTGAAGACCAACGCTCCAAAACGCATCGGTTTTCAATCGGAATATTCGGATTATTTTTTCAATATACAGATGACGAAAAAAGAGGAGGATCCGGTTGAATCTTCCTATCGATATATTCATCATTTAATGGTTGATTCGTTTAAATTGTAGTGCGTATTGACGATGGTTTAACCCATTCATGTCCATATAGAGTGCCGGTGGTAAATTTCGCAGTGAGAAGTCATAAAATTAAAATAAAATTTTCCTTGACGAACTGCTTGTATCCGATTATATTTACCGCCGCAAATTAATAGGAGTCTTGATGGAAGATTTGGCATGCCCGGAATGTGGCGCTCCCCTGGAAGAGCAAGACTTGAGAGAATCGCTGGTCTGCAAAAGTTGTAAAACAAAACTGCGCAATCCCAAATATCTGAATTTCCTGGAATTGCTGATGTATCACGATATTGTTGAAGATATTGATTTCTTTGATATAAGTTTGTATCGTAACGAGATTCTCAAAGGGGAACGGGAAGATTTTGATGAACACGACCCTGATCCCTCAAAATTCGAAAAACACAAAGAAGTCTGGGATGAATTTGAAGATGATATAGAACTTAAGAAAGCTCTAAATAGTGAAAGTGATATCGAAGATGAAGCCTGGAAAATATTTGATCCGGATATTTCGATAGATGATGACTGGGAAGCAGATAAAGAAGATAATGGTTCTGATAACAAATTAAAAAAGAAATCGAAAAAGAAACCGAAAAAGAAACCGAAAAAAAAATAGTAGGTACAATTCATGGAACCAAAAAAACCGGTTACTCAATTAAAAATCGAATTACCCGAAGCAAAAGCCGAAGGCAATTACAGTAACTTTACGGTTATTTCACATTCCGGCGCGGAATTCGTAATAGACTTCGCCAGAATTATGCCGGGTACTCCCAAGGCGGTTGTCCAGAGCCGTATTATTATGACGCCAATGCACGCTAAAACGCTTCTCTATACGCTGCGGGATAATATAGCCAAATTCGAATCCAAATTCGGTGAGATCAAACTACCGGAAAAAGGTTCGGATACACCCTTCGGGTTTAATCCAGCTCCGAAGAATGGCTTACCCAACTAATATTTATAATTCCGTAAAAAGTGGTTATATGTGTCATTCTAATAAGCGAAGCGAAAAAGGATCTTGGTCAGTCCAGTGTGTTTCCTAATCTGTCATCCTGAGGGAAGCGAAGCGACGAAGGATCGCTTTAGAACAAAGCTTTTTCTCACAAGATTCTTCACTCGTACCTCGTTCAGAATGACAGTTTTGATACTTTTTACGATTCCGTCAATATTTATACCAAAAATTATTCTTGTGCGATGTGATTTTACTGCTTACAGAAAACGGTCAAAATATTCCAGCAATTTATGCATCAGATCGATGTATGCAGGATCCGACGTCAATTGCGATCCTTCCCACGGATAGAATATAAAGTCGATGCGCTTCTGAATATTCAGCATCTGCCGGGTCAATTCAAAAGCGTTTATCATCGGTGCTAAAGGATTAGTGACACCCTGGATGAGCAGCAATTTCCCACGGAGATTACTAAAGATATCCGGTGAATTTAGTGACAGTGGATAATCCGCAGCGGCAATTTTTCGGAAGATATTGCGTTCATAAATTGAGTAAGACCGTTCCCAATTGTTTTCAGAAGGAATCACGACGCCGACGCTGAAACGATCCGGTTCCCGCAATAGCGCCATCAGGCTCAAATATCCGCCGTAGCCGAAGCCCCAGGTTCCGATTCGGGATACATCGATGAATTCTTCTTTAGCAAGTACGCCGATTACCGCATCAATATCCTGAAGTTGCATCTCCAGCGGTTCAAGCCCGCGGTCAGCATCAATTTTTTCGGGAATTTCCGGTAGAGTAGGATAGTCAATTTCAGCGACGATATAGCCCTTGCTGCTGAGCCATTGGGCAATCAAGTTGGAAAATTCCCATTCATAAAGATCAGACACCGATTTCTTGGCTTCATTCAGGAAAAGGATCAGGGGATATTTTTCTGAAGCCAGGTGGTCCTCAGGATACCAGAGCGTATAGTGCACATCATTACCGGTTTTTGAATTTCGTATTTTTTTATTTAGCGCCGTCATTAAATGCTGCGCATTGGGAATCCGGGCGTCTGGAATTAACAACGGTTTGGATTTACTGACCGGAAATGTTTTTGTCCAGTACAGCTGTGGAGGTATTGACGCAGTTGAAAACACATCGATCAGGTACTGTCCGGTTGATGACAACGCAAAGTCGTGGCAACCGCGTTTGTAAGACACTTTCACCACTTTATCGTTTTTCCTGTCAATTGTATAAATGTGTTTTTCGTAATGGTTGTCTTTATTAGCGGTAAAGAAAACCTGATCATCTGCCGCCCGCACCGCATAATTAAAAACAGTCCATTTGCCCCGTGTTATTGAAATGGGTGTTTTATGCTGCAAGTCAACGACAAAGATATGCTGGTAACTGTTTTGAGTGTCGCCGAACAGAATTTTTTGTTCCTGATTTGTCCAGAACAGCTTCGACCCAAAATCATTGCACCATAATTCAGATTGCCTGCTGTACAAAGTGTCGATCTGTTGCGATTCAATGTCAATCAGGACAATATTTCGCTCTGTTAGATTTCCGGCCATGTAGTCGATTACCAGTTTCTTTTCATCCTCGCTCCAGAGCATGTCCCGCACAAAAAGCTGCCGGTCTTTTGATAAAACGATACGTACTGTCGAGTTATCTGATGCCAAATTAAAAATTAATATAGCCCGGGCATAATTTTCGACGAAGTCAGGAATAGCAATTTGTCTGCCGGATGGTGACCACTGATAATGAAATAGTGTGCCGCTATCGCTATAAACGTCTGTTCTTTGATGCCGGTTTCCCTGCATTGTGTGAGATAGCTGTATCTCACGACCCTCTTTGACACCGATTAACCGTAGCGTATTATCCCGGATAAACGAAACATATTTGCCGTCGGGAGACACCGCCGGAGCGATTTCTCTTGAATCTGTAATAGTCAATGCCACCGGCTGATCCTGTTTGTTTGGTATGAGGGTGTAAATATCTCCCCGGTATGTAAACAGAAGTTTCTGTCGGCGGGGAAACCAGGACAAGTTCCCGATGATTTGATCCGGGTTGCCGTAATTTTCATTATTAAAGGTCGTCAGCTGTCTTAATTTTCCCGATGGAATCTGCGCCAGCCAGATATCGCCGTAGCGGTAGCCGTTTTTATTCCATATAAAGGCGACAGACGAATCTCCGGGCGACCAGCATATAGATGCGGGTGAATTGCCGTAAAACGCAGGCTGCTGAAAAATTGCCTCAGGACCCGGGACTCTCTGGGCAGTTATGGTAATCGAAAAAACACATGCGATAAAGAATATTTTTTTCATGGAAAAACCTTTATTAAATCTTTTATAGCAATTTTAAAAAATTTTGTCCTATATAACAGCATTCTTTGATTTCGCAAATAGATTAACCACCCCTTTCTCAAAGAGACTCCCGGTGGAGAAGTCCCCTCCTTGGTAAGGAGGGGAAAAGGGGAGGTTACAAACTTTTATTATAGGACATTTCTTTTGTTTCAAGAAGACCTCCAGTGAGGCAATTTATTACAATCATTTTTTTAAACACAACCGAAATAAAGTACGGATTCCAACGGGAATTTTCAAATGCTTTTAGTGGTATGCGATAAATTAAACGATTTTCTTTAATAAAAAGATTTTATGGGCGTGAAAATGACGAAAAACCCACCAGGATTTTCGGATATTAAAGTCGGCGTCTTCAACTTCCCGTTGCCATTCTTCGGGGCTCGCCATAAAAATCCGCTTAGGGCGTTTGACGATTCTACGCTGGAATGAGTGGAGAGGAGTATAAATGTATGTGGATACAATTGCCCAATTACAGGTTACGCGGTTCAGTTCTTTCAGGATTTGATGGCGTTCTTCCCCGGTTTTTATATGCTGGAGGAGCCGGAAATTGAAAACGATATCGAAGCTGTTGTCTGGAAAAGGAATATTGAAAACATTCGCCACCAGGGATTTGGCGATTTCGTGATGTTGTTCCCGTTGATATAATGCCGCATAGAGATTCAGGTCGGCGCTGGATACATCCAGATCGTGTTCCAGAAAAGTCTGTGTGAACCTGCCGTAGCCCGTAGGAATATCAAGCAGAGTTTGCTGTGAAGAAGAAATATTTTTTAGAATGCGATCAACCAACCGAATTTCACGCAGGGATACTATCCGCTGGTCCAGGTGTTTATAACGGGATTCAGCATATTTACGAACGCTGTCGATACTTTTCCAGGTTTTGGAATAGGATTTAGATTCAGGTAAAGGAGGGTCGTCGCTCAAATTTTACTTTTAATGATTGTTTCAATGTCAAACGTCTGGGATTTTACACTCATAAATCAAGAATGTCAAATTCTTTGCGCCCGGACAGAAAAATAATTGTAAACATTCAGGACTGATTTCAGAACTCCCGACCTGATGTTGAAAAATCAATGATTTATTTCAATGAATTCGTAAAATAAAATGTCATAATTTGTGATAAACTGGGAGTTCTGATTTCAAATATTAAATATCAAAGTGCAAATTGTATTAAAGGAAGTGAGAAAATCAAGGTTTTGGATTCGGTTAATTAACCTGTTTAATTCATAAATCTTGCCACCCCCGAAGGGGTCCCTCTGGGAAAAGACACTAAGGCTCTAAGAATTAAGAAAATATAGATATTGAAATATACCAAATAAATCAAAATTTATACCCTCTTTTTTTATCTTTATTTTTATATTAAACATCACTTTGTATCTTGGTGTCTTAGTGGCTATGAATAATTCAGGTTAACAGTCGCTTTATTTCGCTGATGTATTCCGGGGCTGTGCCACAACAACCGCCGACGATCTCCACACCGATATCCTTAATAGCTTTGACATTTCGGGCATAATAGGCTGGACTTTCGGGGTAATGCAGCCGCCCCTCTTTCATTTCCGGAATACCGGCATTGGGTTGTATAATGACCGGAGTTTTTACACAGTTTCTGATTTCTTCAGCCAGCTTGACCATATGATCGCTGCCGATCGAGCAGTTGGCGCCAACGGCAGTGGCTCCGGCGTCTATTAGAATTTTCATACTGTCGGACACGGGATTTCCCATTATCGTATTAAAACCGTTTGATGTGTTTTCAAAGGTGAGTGTGGCGAAGATCGGCAAGTCGGATACCGCCAGAATTCCCCGGATAGCCGCCAGGGATTCGTTTATATCGAACATGGTTTCAACAATAAAGACATCCACACCGGCATCGGCGAGGAAATAGGCTTGTTCGGAGAAATTCTGCTGAGCCTCGTCGCTGCTGATGAGTCCGAAGGGTTGCAGCATGTCTCCCAGCGGTCCGATATCGCCGGCGACAAATTGATCCTGTGAGACAGCCTGTCGGGCAATTGTAGCGGCGGAGCGATTGATGTCTTCGGTTTCGTTCTCCAGACCGGCTTTTTTCAGTTTAATTCCGGAACCGCCGAAGGTGTTGGTGGTAATCATATCGGAGCCGGCGTCGAGATAAGTACGGTGGATGTCCAGAACGATATCGGGTTTTTCAAGATTCATCAATTCCGATACTGTTCCGCTTTTTATGCCCTTGCGCATCAGCATAGTGCCCATAGCGCCGTCGAGCAGCAAGCCGGTTCTTTTGATATGTTCTATAACTGTCATCATTATTTTTCCATTATTTCAGCAGGATCATTTTGCCGGTCTTCATAAAACCGTCAATGGTTTGTAATTGATACAGGTAAACTCCGGCGGCAACAACACTGTTATTTGTGTTCGTACCACTCCATAAAACTCGATAAGTTCCCGGTTCCTGTCTTTCTTTGACAAGTGTATTCACGACAATTCCTCTCAAGTCGTAGATACTGAGTGTGACCGTTGTTTCTTTAAATAAATCATATTGGATGGTTGTGGTCGGATTAAATGGATTTGGGTAACAGGGATAGAGGCGGTAGCTATCGAGCCGGTCGGGCGCACTACACAATCCAAACAGGCTGGAAGGAGTGATCGTATGGGAACCCAGGTAATCAAATGTATCGGAATCGTACACGATCCATTCGGAGTCGTCTGTGTTTGTGCCGGCGGAACTTGTCCAGTTGGTATTTCCTTGCCTTACGTTTGGTTTCCGCACCAGGGTGTGTTTTTGAGTGGCTTTGGAAATACCGGCAACATCCCAGCCATAACTAAGGTCAGGATCGTTATATAACCCTATCACATCCAAAAATGTCGTATCGCCTTCCATTATTTTTACCAGTGCGCGTACATCATCGCCGTTGAAATTGACTACACTGGCGCCCGTACTATCATCGGCGACATTTCGTATCGTTGAATCAGCGCCGGAATGAACGATCACCCAGACATCGCCCGGGCTCAGCACAGTTTCATCTGGAAAAACATAGCGGGTTGTATACCATGGACTGTTATTGTAATTGGACAAAATAGCATGATCGCTGAGATCGACTGATTTATCGGAGGCATTGACGATCTCGAGCGCTTTATTATCGTCGCTGCCTTCGATATATTCCGAAAAGAAAATAACCGGAGTATCCGATTCGGTAGTGTCGCCCCAGATCCGGGCAACAAATTCAGGACGATCTATAAATGGATTGCGGTTATGCTGATAACTGTAAATTACCTCATTGCGGTTGCATTCCCAGTCGTCAACGGGATCGTACAAATGCCACTGATACAAGGCAGATAGCTTGGCATGAAAAGGCTCATTAGAGTATTTATCCGGAAAATAATTAACTACTTCCAGATCCGGTTCATCGCTATCCCCTTCATAGCGGGCTGCCATATAGAATATCATGCGGGCAACATCACCTTTATCTTCATCTCTGGGTTTCCATACCCACTGTGACGAACTGGTATAACTTCCTGTATTTTCACCGTTATATTGATATGGTTCATCACATTCGGCAAACCAGCGATTGTTGCGGGCAGTATTTATAGAAGAGATACAAGCTCTTAAATTATGCAAGTCGCTTCCCGCCCCTTTTGTATAATTATCGACGTCGCCAATACCTCTAGATTTTGCCCAAACATGCTCGCGGTTCCATGTGACTCCGGAATCCCAGGTACCGCTGACACTATGATTAGAATAGATGACACGGACGTTATTGTTATTGTCAAGATCCTGATCTGTTTTATCAAGAATGTACCGGGCATCTCCATAGGACTTTTCCGTATGTCCTTTGATGATATTATGCAGCGCGGCTTTCAGCTCAATGCCGATTTTTCCGGCAGCGGAGTCATAATACCCGGCAGGCGCCTGGGCGTTAATCGCAACCGAAAAAAGGATTAAAAACAGCATAAATATGGGTATAGATATGCGAGATTTCAGATTTTTCGTAAACATGTGTCCTTTTGTGTAATCGTTTATTTCAACTGTAAAGTTTACTATCATTTTAGTTGGGATAAAACGATTTTTGTCACAATTTATACTAAACAAACACCTGACAGGTTTAATCAAGGGCTTCCTCTATGGAGAGCAAATTCAAATAAACCTGTCAGGTGTAATGTAAAATTATCGCAGGAAGATGACTTTCTCGGTGCGGGAGATGCCGCGATCGCCGCTGATCTTCAGGAAGTAAATTCCGGTTCCTACCAACCGGTTTTGATGATCTCTGCCGCTCCAGGTGAGATTGTGCTCACCGGGCTGAAAAGCGGCATCGCTCAGGGTGGTGATCCGGTTTCCCAGAAGATCATAGATCTGAACACTGATCCTGGCTGCTTCGGTCAACTCAAACCGCAGGGTGGTTTCCGGATTGAAGGGATTAGGGAAGCATGGGTAGAGCCGGAACTGATTGATATTGGCGTCGGATTCTTTGCTCGTTGGTGTGGCGGAAACAACCTTATCGTGTAACTTGGCTTTGCCGGCATAATCCACGTCTTCGAGTTTGTAGTAGTAGGTGACGCCGTTGACCACATCACGGTCAACGTAAGAATACTCGTGCCTTTTCGAGGTGCTGCCGTGTCCCGCGATCAATTCAGCATTCAACATTAAGAATTCATCATTTTTATTAACGCTGCGGTAGAGATTGAAGCCCAGGTTCTCGGTCTCGCTTTCGGTGATCCAGCTTAGAGTGACTTTGCCGTTGCCGGGAATGGCGTTGAAGTCCTGGAGTTCGACGGGGAGAGAAGTGTCGGATGATTCACCTTCAGTCGAATAATTATGTGCTTTATCATAAGTATACACTTTATAGTAATATGTCGTATTTGGAGATAGATCGGAATCGGTAAAGGAGGTTTCTGTTCCAATATATCTAACAGTTCCAGTATTTGATACGGTGATTGTATTATTGACTGTATATATGCCGTTAACATTTGGATCGTCGTCTGCTGATGGTGTTGTATTATATCTTACGACCATATAACCTCCATCGTCAGTACCTCCTGATGGCGCAGACCAACTTAAATCTAAGGTTGTTTGAGTTATATTGGATATGGTAACAGAACCGGGAGCGTTAGGGGCTGTATTATCTACTGTTGTAGCCGCATAAATACAAAAATCGTCTATATAAACATCACCACCAGCGTTAATTGCTTTAGTTAATATTACTCCCGCAACCGTTGTCGCTTCGTCTGTGGATGTTGGGGCATAAGTTACTTTCTCCCATGTATCAGATGATGGTACGGATTTGTATGTAACAGTTTTCATTTCAGTTCCATTCCTAATTACTCCCCAACATTGTTCCTGAGTGTCTGACGTACTAGATGATCTTCTATAGAATTGAACATACCATTTACTAGTTGATGCTGAAATTGTAAATTGAGGTGTATATACACGTTTCATTGTTTCTGAAGTCATGCTTATTTTTAATGCATTTTCACCACTTCTTGTTATTGTTGTTTCATTAGCAATAGTAATAGTTTCTTTCGTTTTAGTCCATTTACCTTCCTGTGGCACAGAATATGTAATATCGTTATCAATTGTAGCGGATCCTTCCAATCCTCCATCTTTTCCAAGAAATGTTTGTCCCCAACCCATCGTAGTAAGGCCGACCAGTAATAATAAAATCAGTAGATAGTTTCTCTTTTTCATCTTTCCCCCCTTTTGTCATAGATATTCTATAAACGACATTCGTTTTTCATGCTATCAAAAAAATGAGTGTATTTCCGCAGTTGGAAGTAAGTAAATTTGTGTGAAAATATCAAGTCTTTTATTGATTTTTTTAAATATTTTTTTCATAAGGAAATTGGAGCGGTTTTTGGAAAGATGGTTCTTGGATGTTGGTGTGTTACTTAACTCAAGCCAGGTCACCGTATCTGCGGGGATGTAATTGTTGAGAACAGGCTTAAGTCAAGTTAATCGGCACATTACTCCAATACTCCATCACTCCATCTGAATATAATTTGTGTAATTAGTGTAATTCATAGTTAAAAAAATCTTTGCGTTAAGAGAAATTTGAAACTGGAAATTGGCTCCAAAGGAATCCCTCTGGAAAAATTTGGACAGGTTTTTGGGAAGCCGGTTCCTGGATGTTGGTGCGGCACTTAACTCAAGCCTGTTCACCGTATCTGCGGGGATGTAATTGTTGATAACAGGCTTAAGTCAAGTTAATCGGCACATTACTCCACTACTCCATCACTCCATCTGAATATAATTTGTGTAATTGGTGTAATTCGTAGTTAAAAAATCTTTGCGTTTTTTGACTTAACGGTTTATATTTGATACCGATGAAAGTGAACCTGAACATAAATACGAATCAGAACTGGTGGTGGCGCCAGGGATATCTCTTTTCGGGTTTGCTGATCGGGCATCAACACTAAGTTAGAATACCATAAAATTTTATAGATCGCAGGCTTGAAAAGACCCGCGATTTTTGTTATTTGGAGAAGTAGATAATAATAAAACACAAAAGGAGAACACGATGGAACAGACGAAGTACATTTTAGACGAAAAACAGATGCCGACCAGTTGGTACAACATCCAGGCGGATCTGCCGGAGCCATTGCCGCCGGTTTTGCATCCCGGCACAAAGCAGCCGATCACACCGGATGATCTGGCGCCGCTTTTCCCGATGGAGCTGATCAAGCAGGAGGTCAGCACGGAACGCTACATTGAGATTCCCGAAGAATTACAGGATATTTTCCGCCTGTGGCGTCCGACTGTGCTATATCGGGCAAGACGTCTGGAGAAAGCCCTGGATACACCGGCGAAGATTTTCTACAAATACGAAGGTTCCAGCCCGCCCGGCAGTCATAAGCCTAATACCGCCGTGGCGCAAGCCTATTATAATAAACAGGAAGGCGTCAGGCGGATTACCACCGAAACCGGCGCCGGTCAGTGGGGCAGCGCGCTGTCATTTGCCGGAGCGCTTTTCGGGATCGAGATCAAGGTCTATATGGTAAAGTGCAGTTTTTACCAGAAACCCTATCGCCGCATCATGATGGAAACCTGGGGTGGCAAATGTGTTCCCAGTCCCAGTCCCGATACAAACATAGGTCGCAAATTTTTAAAAGAGGATCCTGATTGTTCCGGCAGTCTTGGATTGGCGATCAGCGAAGCGGTGGAAGATGCGGTTTCACGGGACGATACTCATTATTCACTGGGCAGCGTGTTGAATCATGTGCTACTGCACCAGACGATCATTGGTCAGGAAGCTAAAACTATGATGGAAAATATTGGCGCCTACCCGGATATCATCATCGGGTGTATTGGTGGCGGCTCCAATTTCGCGGGTATGTTCCTTCCATTTGTCAAGGATAAAATAGATGGTACCAAACCGGATTTGCGGATTATCAACGTGGAGCCCGCCAGCTGTCCGACGCTGACCAAAGGATTGTATGCCTACGACTATGGCGATGAAGCCGGAATGACGCCTTTGATGAAAATGTTTACCCTGGGACATGAGTTCATGCCGCCGCCGGTACATGCGGGAGGATTGCGTTATCATGGCATGGCGCCCATCATCTGCCACTTGCACAGACTGGGTTTTGTCGAAGCCAAGGCTGTGCACCAATTGGGTACTTTCGAAGCCGGGATAAAATTTGCACGCAGCGAGGGCATAATCAGCGCCCCCGAGACAGACCATGCTATTCGAGTAACTATTGATGAAGCTCTAAAATGCAGAGAGTCCGGCGAGGCGAAGACTATTCTCCTTGCGCACAGCGGGCACGGGCATGTGGATATGGCTGCTTATGATGATTTTCTGTCGGGGAAGCTCCAGGATTATGCCTATCCCGAAGAGAAGATCAAGGCGGCGCTGGCGCAATTGCCGCTGAATGGAAAGTGAGAGGATGTGTATGACTGCGGAGCGGAGTCCTGTAGCTTGTTCTTAACTCAACCCCTCATTCCGGCTTTTCGAAAAGCGTTGATTTTGGCGCTCTCCCCTTCTTCCCGACTTGTCGGGAGGGACGGGGGATGAGTTCTATTCTCCCATCTTGAGCAATTTCGACGATAGGGTTAGCGCCCCGATTCATCGGGGTGATGATGATCTTCTGCTGAATGGGAAATGAGCAACATTAATCTTTTTGAGGAAGGAATAAAAAAAATCTTTACACTAAACATTTTCGCAACTATATTTACATTAAGATGAAGACGAACCTTAAACATACGCTAATTTATAACCTTTATTTTACCGGGCGTAACCGGTTGGGCCCGTCGATTCTGAAACACTAAGATAAACAAAACAGAATAAAAATAGCGGGCTTCTCAAAAAGACCCGCGTTTTTTTTATACAGGAGTTTTGGAGCGCGTTAATGAAGAAACTGGAAAAATTGAGAGAGGATGTTCGGCAGATCGATCGTGATATTATTCGTCTGATCGGTGAACGCCTGGTTTTGACTCGCGAGATTGGTAAAGTGAAAAAAAGCGCCGGACTGCCGCTGTTGAATTACGAGGTGGAAAAAGTTGTGATCGAGAATGCCCGCGCCGTTGCTGATGATCTCCGGTTATCTCCGGATTTTGTGGAATCGGTAATGCAATTACTAATCGGCGAATCCAGGACACAACAGGAAAGGTTACATTATTCCGCCTATTCCGGCAATGAGGAAACGATCCTGATTGTCGGAGGGCATGGTGAAATGGGACGCTGGCTGTCATCTTTTTTCGAGATACAGGGACACGAAGTGCTGATATTTGATACTCGCCGGGAGTCGTCGGATTTTCAAACTGTGGAGTCGCTTGAAGAAGGTCTGAAGCGCGCCGGTTGTGCGGTTGTTTCCGTCTCACTGGATGTTGTCCCCGATACAATAGAGCAGATTATTGCATTAGATTTTAAAGGTTTGATCTTTGACATTGCGAGTATAAAAGGTCATTTGGTCGAGTCAATCAAAAAGGCACAGCGAAACGGAGCGTTAATTACAAGTATTCATCCAATGTTCGGACCTGAGACGCGGACTCTTTCCGACAAGGTGATCTGTTTTTGTGACTGCGGCAGCGCCGAAGCCCTGAATCGCGCCAAAGCCTTTTTCCGGGATACGGCGATACGCAGCGTGGATTTAGCGCTCGATTCTCACGATAAAGCGATTTCCTATGTGCTGGGATTATCTCACATTACCAATATTATTTTTATGAAGGTTCTGTCGGACAGTTCTTTTCAATATCCTGAGCTGAGAGACATAGCCAGCACCACCTTTTTATCCCAGATGATCACAGCTTCGAGCGTGATCAATGAAAACCCGGAGCTTTACTTCCTAATCCAGAAATTCAATCCCTTCAAAGAAGAGATTTATGATCAGATAGATCGTGCAATGACCGCTGTTGTTGACAGTGTGTTAAATGATAAAGAACAGGAATTCGTACAGAGCATGCTGGAATCGAGAGCATGGTTAAATAAACCGGAATTGTCAGGAAAGGAGTAAGTTTTGATCATTACCGGTATTATCGGATATCCGTTGGATATGACGCTTTCGCCAAGAATGCACAAAGCGGCGTTCGAGGTAAAAAAAATTAACGGCGTTTACCTTGAGATACCTGTTGAGCCGACCCGGATAAAAGAGGTTTTAGACAGCCTCCGGGTGATCGGTTGCAGGGGAGTCAACGTTACAAACCCACACAAAGAAACGTTACTGCTCTTTCTCACAAAATTGTCTGAAGAAGCAAAAGAGGTAGGCGCCGTTAATACCATTGTTTTTGACAACGAAGACCTTATCGGTTATAATACGGATATTTTTGGTTTGGAAACATTACTTCGCAATTTGAAGATTGAATTATACGGAAGAAACATTTTTTTGATCGGCGCCGGCGGCGCTGCCCGGGCGGCGGCTTACGTTATACGTTCCCTCAAGCCAAAAACCTTTTATATTGCGAATAGAAATTTTCAAAAAGCCCGTCAACTGGCACGACAATTCGACGGCACTGCCATAAATATTTCTAAAATCCACGCTCCTCTCCTCACTACAGATATGGTAATTAACGCCACTTCTGTAGATCTCCAGGACGACGTAACCCCTTTCATGCAAAGGGGTTCGTTGTATGTGGACCTTAACTATAAATTTCCTCACAAAAAAAGGGATGATATAACCATGGTCAATGGTCTGGAAATGTTGGTCCAACAGGGAGCCAGATCCTTTTCGCTCTGGACCGGAGAAGAAGCGCCCGTTGAAGTAATGAAAAAAGCAATAGGCGCTTATAAATCAATTTCTGGTTTTTTTGGAAAGAAAAATTTTGATTCTCAACTGTAAAAAATATACTTTAACATTAGTGAAAAGAATATTAAAAGGGTAAAGAAAATTTTAATCCCGATAAATCAGCAATTTTATCACCATAGTAAATTAGATTAATAACCGTGAATGAATGTTAAATAGCGAGAGGAATACTCCTAAATAAGGTATAATAAATAATGGCGGTAACAAATTTAATAAACATGAGATATTTACAAAATTTTATGATTTTGTCTAAATTTAGAATATCATTAGCGCCATAATAAAATAGACTGTTCATAAAAGACACTCTGAGAGGAGAACCTCGTTTTATGATAAAAATTGTCAAAAAAACTATACATAAAAAATTGCTGATAAATCGGGACAGAGATCGCAAAGGCACGCAGAGTTTACCCTATGTAATAAAAGAAAAGACAAAAATAACATGAAGGTGAATAAACGAAATATTACACGAGGTTTGTCAGAAAATTTTTTCCAAAAAGTATTTGTCTTAAATGTGTCAGCAGTTTCGGTTTGGCTACATGTTTGTTACTCATTTAATAATTCTCTGCGTTCTCCGCGCCTCTGCGTTTATAAAAATATTTTTTCATTTGTTGGCTCTGCCTGCCCCTTCGGGGGCTTGTCCAGGTTAGGATTGAATCATGATTAGAATGTTAACTGCCGGCGAGTCCCACGGCAAAGGACTCAGCGTTATCATAGATGGATTGCCCGCCGGGCTTCCGGTTGATCAGGAATTCATTAATATAGAACTTAAGCGCCGTCAGCACGGATACGGTCGTGGAAAGCGTATGCAGATAGAATCCGATACAGTTGAGATATTAGCCGGTGTGCGAAATGGAAAAACCATCGGCTCACCGATTTCACTGTGGATCAAGAACCGGGATTATGAAAACTGGAAAGACCGGATGAATGTCGGTCCGCTGGAAACCGACGAACCGGTTACGGCGCCACGCCCCGGACATGCCGATTTGGCAGGCGTTCAGAAATTCGGTTTGTCTGATATTCGAGATGTTCTGGAACGAGCATCAGCGCGGGAAACCGCCGCAAGAGTGGCAGCGGGGGCGTTGTACAAACAGTTATTGAAGCAGTTCGATATAAAAATATTTTCTCATACTGTAGCAATCGGTTCCGTGGCGTATGAAAACGCAACCCGCAGCAATGCAGAAGCGGAGTTTTCACCGTTGCGCTGCCGGGACGCAAATCAGGAATCCGTGATGATGCAACTGATCGATAAAGTCATAGAGGAAGGCAATACGCTGGGTGGTGTTTCGGAAATAATCGCCACCGGCGTCTGCCCCGGGCTGGGAACCTACACTCAGTGGGATCAGCGTCTGGATGCCCGGATTGCTGCTGCGATTATGTCGATTCCATCGGTCAAAGGAGTCGCTATCGGAGATGATGACATTAGTGAAAAACCGGGTTCGGAAGCCCAGGATGAAATTATTTATGAATCTAACAAAGGATTTCTTAGAAAGAGCAACCATGCCGGTGGAATTGAGGGCGGCATGAGCAACGGCGAAAATATCGTCGTGCGCATAAATATTAAACCCTTGCCGTCTCTGCGTAAACCTCTGCGGTCGGCGGATATCCGTACCGGAAAAGCCGTCGACGCACAGAAAGAACGGGCGGATGTTTGCGTAGTCCCCGCGGCTGGTGTGGTGGCGGAAGCCATGCTGGCGTTTGTACTGGCAGAAGCCCTGACAGAGAAATTCGGTGGCGATTCTATCGATGATATGAAAGCAAATTTTCAACAATATATGCAGAGATTATGAAGAATATTATCCTGATCGGATTTATGGGCAGCGGCAAAGACAGTGTCGGGAAAGAGATTTCCCGGCGAAGTAGTCTGGCGTTTATTTCTACCGACAGTATGATTGAACTTGCCGAAAACCGCCGCATAAATGATATTTTTCAACAAAACGGCGAAGCATATTTCCGGCATCTGGAAAAGCGGGCGCTGCGCTCGATCAGCGGATTGCAGAATACTATAATTGCCACCGGCGGCGGTATGGTGATCGATGAAAAAAACCGTAAACAGTTATCCAATCTGGGGATCGTTGTTCATTTATATGTAGATGCAGAGACAGTCAGGCAGCGCTTGCAAAATGACCAAGATCGTCCATTATTGAAAGAAGGAAATGACGTTGAACGATTGTTGTCCGAACGAAAAGAGTTATACAATTTTGCAGATATTGTTATCGATACAAGATCGAAAACACCCGGACAGATTGCCGGGGACATTCTTTCAAAAGTGAAAATAGAGGTTTCAAAAAAGATATCATCAGAACCTGAATCCATTAACATAAAAACGGCAAGCTCAACGTACGACGTTATTATTAGCGAGAATGGTGATACAAAGTTGGTCGATTTTTTACGAGTGCGACCAAAACGCTGTGCCGTAATCAGTAATCCGCTGGTAGCAGCGTTATATCTCGATCCGGTGGCGGATCAATTGGATAAAGCCGGGATAGAACTTGTTCCGGTGATTATTCCCGATGGTGAACGTTATAAATCTCTTAAAACAGTTTCGAGAATTTATGATAAACTCTTTGAACACAATCTCGACCGTTCCGATATAGTGCTGGGATTTGGCGGCGGCGTCATCACAGATATTGCCGGATTTGTTGCGGCGACACTAAAACGCGGTTGCCGGCTGGTAAATGTGCCCACAACTCTGTTGGCGCAGGTGGATGCCGGCGTGGGCGGCAAGACCGGCGTCAATCATCCACTTGGGAAAAATCTGGTTGGCAGCTTCTATCAGCCCGATCTGGTTCTGGCAGATATGAAATTTTTGAAAACGCTGTCTGAGCGGGAATTCCGCAACGGTTTGGCGGAAGTCATCAAAGTCGCGATTATTGGAGATGAAAAACTTTTTAACCTGCTGGTAAATCGCCGTGAAGAAATTCTCGCCAGAAAACCAAAGTTACTCCGGGAGATCGTCACCCGCTGTGTGCGTTATAAAAGAGATATTGTTCAGGAAGATGAAAAGGAATTAACCGGCAGGAGGTCGCTGCTGAATTTCGGTCATACGATCGGTCATATAATCGAAGCCGGCAGCAAATACCGCAGGATAAAACACGGTGAGGCGGTGGCGATAGGAATGGTGATGGAAGCCAAAATCGCCATGCAGATCAATGGATTGACAAAACATGATGTTCAGCGAATTACCGATTTGATTGCATCGTATAATTTACCAATATTATCACCACGCAAATTTTCATCTGATGATATACAGCACTACATCCTACAAGATAAAAAAATTCGTAACGGCAAACTAAATCTGCCGGTGCTCAGAGCCATCGGAGAGAGTTATATAAAGGAGTTGGAATGGAATCGTTTCGTATCATTCATGGACCAAATTTAAATTTACTGGGAAAGAGAAAACCGGATGTTTACGGGAAGTTAACCCTAAATGAGATCAACCGGAAGATACGGGATTTTGCCGAATCCAAAGGCGTTTCGGTGGAGATCATTCAATCGAATTATGAAGGGGACATCATTGACGCCATTCAAAAATCAGGAGGGGGTTCCGGGGTTATTCTCAATCCCGGTGGTTTTACGCATAGCTCAGTGGCAATCCGGGATGCGGTGGAATCCATAGACGCGCCCGTAATCGAAGTTCATCTGAGCAATATTTACAGCCGTGAACCATTTCGCCACAAATCACTGATCGCTCCGGTTTGTGTGGGTCAGATCAGTGGCTTGGGTTATCATGGCTATATTCTGGCGTTAGAGTATTTTATTAATAAAAACGTAAAAGTTCACCACTGAAGGACACGGAATATCACAGAAAAGATATAAAATGATCAAGTTGCTATATGAAGATTTAACCTATAAAATAATAGGAGCAGCAAGGGAAGTATATAAAGAACTTGGGCCAGGTTTTCTGGAATCGGTTTATGAAGATGCCTTGTGTTACGAGCTTGATTTAATGGGTATATCTTACCAAAGACAGTTAGAATTAGATGTTCATTATAAAAATGTTGTATTTGATCGCAAATTTCGAGCTGATCTTCTTGTTGAAAAGAGAATTCTTGTAGAAAACAAAGCTATGAAAAAGATAACAAATCAGGATGAAGCACAATTAATTAACTACTTAAAAACAACACGATTGAGAGTGGGGTTCTTGTTTAATTTTGGTGCTGAGAAATTCGAAATGATGAGAAGAATATTTTGATAATTCAGTGTAACTCCGTGAAAATCAGTGGTGAACTATTACATAAAAACAAGTCTTAATAGAAGAGAGAATAAATATGTTAGTGGTAATGAATGATTCCGCTACAAAGCGGGAAATAAAACGAGTTTCCAAATTGATTAAGGAAATGGGGGGCAAGATTCATCCCATTTCAGATGAAACTACTGTCTCCATGGGAATAACCGGAGATGAATCGAATCTGAAAGCCGATGAAATTTCACGGATGCCCGGCGTCAAGAATGTCAACGATATTCGCAAGCCTTATAAATTGAGCAGCCGTGAAATGAAATCCAAAGATACTGTTGTTAAGGTGGGCAAGATAAATATTGGCGGAAAGCGCTTAACGATAATTGCCGGTTCCTGTGCCGTAGAGACAGTAGAGGGGACCAATGAAGGTGGCAGACTACTGCAAATGCTGGGTGCTGACCTTCTTCGAGGCGGCGCCTTTAAACCCCGCACATCGCCTTATTCTTTTCAAGGGTTGGGGGAAAGGGGACTGGAGATTCTGGCAGACGCCCGTGAATTGATTGATATCCCGGTTGTCTCCGAAGCGGTGGATACGGAAAGTTTTGATGCTGTGGAAGAGTATGTGGATATTATTCAGATCGGCGCCCGCAATATGCAGAACTTTTCGCTGCTTAAACGCGCCGGCAGATCTTATCGTCCGATCCTTTTGAAAAGAGGCATTTCAGCGACAATAAGCGAATTTCTGCTGGCTGCCGAATACATCATGGCGGGAGGCAATTACAATGTCATTCTCTGTGAACGGGGTATCCGGACATTTAACGACTATACTCGCTTTACGCTGGATATCAGCAGTGTTCCCGAGCTGAAAAAGCTTACTCATCTGCCGGTGATCGTGGATCCCAGCCACGCCTCTGGCAGACGCGACCTGATCATTCCACTGTCGAAAGCATCTATTGCCGCCGGCGCCGATGGACTCATGATCGAAGTTCATCCCGATCCGGAAAAGGCATTGTCGGACGGTTATCAATCTATCACATTTGATCATTTTTCGGAACTAATGAGAGAGCTGCGCCTTATCGCAAAAGCCGTTGGGCGGATTTTATAAATGGCGGATGTTTGCTTATCTAAACTAAAGCGACTGTGCGGAGAGCTGACTGTTTCGGGCGATAAATCAATCTCTCACCGGGCTGCTATTATTGCGGCTATTAGTGAAGGGATCAGTGTTATAAAAAATTATTCCACCGCGATCGACTGCCAGACCACACTAAATTGTCTGCGGCGGCTGGGCGCTGATATCCGTCGCAGCGGTCAAGACCTCGTTGTCAACGGCAGGGGGCTTCGGACATTATGCGAACCTGATGATGTACTGGATTGCGGCAATTCGGGTACAACTATGCGACTGCTTTGCGGTTTGTTAGCAGGACAATCTTTTGCTACGGTACTCACCGGCGACGCCAGCCTGCGCCGGCGCCCCATGGATCGCGTGATTGAGCCACTCAATGCAAATGGCGCAGATATTTACGGTCGCCTGAACAACCGCTTTGCGCCGCTGTATATAAAGGGTATTTCTCTGAATGATATTGCCTATCATTTGCCGGTTGCCAGCGCCCAGGTAAAATCGGCAATGCTTCTGGCGGGATTGTACGCAAACGGTAAGGTTGAGGTGGTCGAACCGGTTGCCAGCCGCGATCATACGGAACGCATGCTGGAATGGTGCGGCGTGGATATTGGGCGAAGTGAAAATGTGATCTCACTCGGACAAAAGCGACAGCCCGTGGCGCATCAGCTGCGAATTCCCGGAGATATCTCCTCATCTGCATTTCTAATTGCGCTGGGATTGCTGGCGCCGGAAAGCCGTTTAGTTCTGAAAGATGTGGGTATCAATCCGACCCGAACAGGCATTTTGAAAGTCCTGGAAGATATGGGCGCCAATGTGACTGTCAAAAACAAGAGAACAGTCGCTAATGAACCGGTGGGCGATCTGCATGTAAGAAGTTCTGCTCTCAAGGGCGTCGAAATCGGGGGTACGCTTATCCCTCGAGTAATCGATGAACTGCCGCTGATTGCGGTGATAGCAACCCGGGCGACAGGCAGAACCGTTGTAAAAGATGCCGGTGAATTAAGAGTCAAAGAAAGCGACCGCATTAGCGCAATTGTAACTGAATTAAAGAAAATGGGCGCTGCCATTGAAGAAACCACCGATGGATTTATTGTGGAAGGATCAACATTGCTGCATGGAACGAATTGCGACAGTCACAATGATCACCGCATCGCCATGGCGCTGTCTGTAGCGGGTTGGATCGCGGAAGGAAAAACTACGATCGACAATGCAGAGTGTGTGGATATTTCTTTTCCGGAGTTTTATAAACTGATGAAGCAGCTAATCTGAATAAGTCTATTTTGAAACAAATATCAGTTTGGTTTTGTTGTGAAGAAAATTATGATTCATTTTTGCTAACTCACATCCTTTTTTTGTATAAAGGGGCTGTATTCCGACAGCCCCCGCAGATCAACTATAGTACAGTTATCCTATTTCATCAGTAAAAGCTTTTTGGTAATCATCTTTTCCCCAGCTCGAAGTGTATACAAGTACATTCCCGACGGCACCTCCAAACCACGGTTGTTCTTCCCGTCCCAGACCACGGTATAAGCGCCGGCTTCCCGGTGATCATCTACCAGTGCTTTTACTTCATGACCGAGAATGTTGAAGATTCTCAAAGCCACAGGGCTTGCCTCGGGAATCCTGAAGCAAATGGTTGTGGTTGGGTTGCCGGGGTTGGGAAAGTTACGGGAAAGATCGAAGTCTCCAGGCGATGCGGACAACCTGGAAAACTCTTCAGGTTTCGTAAGATTGTCTCGAGCCATATTATCAACCAGCATTTTCTCCAGCTTTATGTATTTATTATTGGAATAAAATTTTTCATAATTTTAATGATAAAAGAGAGCCAGCAAAAGTTTAAAACCTGGCTGGCTCTCTGATTATTTAGCCCCGATAATTCACTCAAGAATATTTAATTTAATGCAAGTACATAAAAAATAACCATGTTAGAAATAATTCTTATAGTTATTTTTCAAAAGGCGTGAATTATTCCCCTTCGGCGGGATTAACCCTACTATTCATGGATTCATAAGTAGATCGGGTTAGGTTATCCGTTGATACTATTTCAATAGCATCAATTTACGGTTCAGGATTTTATTTGGTGTTGTAAGCCGGCAGAAATAAAGACCACTGGCTACCGGCTGTCCGGATGTATTTGTACTATTCCATTGTAGCGTATAACTACCAGCAGGTTTAACTTCAGAAACTAAAGTATTAACAAGTTGACCATTGATTGAAAAAATTGATATGTTGACCTTTGTCTCATCTGGTAGATCATATCGAATTGTTGCTATTGGGTTAAATGGATATGGATAGGCTGGATACAACCGTAATGATTTAGGAATCGAGTCTACTTTTTTCTTACGCAATTTTTCCATTTCGTACGCATAGGTCTCATCCCAATCATCCGGGGGGGATATATGAGCTACTTCTTTCTGAACAGGTTTACCTCCATTGACTGTCTTTTCTAACTGGTATACAAAGTCTTCCGCTCGAATCATCTCCGGATAAACCTTTAGCTGACCATTAAAGGATTTCTCGGATTTCTTAAGTTCCTTTTCGAACTCTTTTAAGATGTTTGCCAGTGAATTTTGGCGTCTGTTAGACTTTCCTTTGTCTTTATCACTCTTTTTAGCAAGCGTTACTGTTTTTGCCAATCCACCTGTACCAGAAACGTTGATCGTATAATTGCCTGTCTCACCCGCATAGCCATCAACAACAATATAGTATTTACCTGCTGATAGTGAACTACCCCAAAGTGATGAAAACAGATCATCTTCATCACAATCGTCATCATCATCGTTGTACCAACCGGTTGACGTTCCATTGGCATTGAAGATTTCCAGTTTAGTGTCATAGTCGGTATTAGCGTTGCATAAGGTTACATCGAGGGTTGATGAAGTCGCCAGATTTATATAGTATGCAACATCCGCTCCGTCACCTCCCCATCCTTGTAAGCGCCAATCGTTGATCTTTCCAACATTGGAACCGTTGTGCGTATAGGGTAATGAAGATATAACATAATCAGAAGCATACTCAACTTGCAGCCCATAATTGCCTGTTTCACCATACCAACCATCTACAACAATATAGTACTCACCTGCTGAGAGATGCCGATCCCAAAGAGATGAATTATAATCCCACATGGGACCAGCATTACAATAATCATCATCATCATTGTAATGCCCTGTGGATGTACCGTCTGCATTAAAGATCTCCAGCTTGGTATCATAATCGGTGTTTGGACTACAAAGAGTCACATCAAGAGCTGCTGAATGATTAAGAATGAGTCTATAGGCAACATCAGCTCCATCGTCACCAGGCCAATTGTGACGAACATCCCAATCATTGGTTTTTCCTACAGTTGAACCCTGATGCGTATAGGGTAATGAAGGAATGGAGTAATCGGGACTATAGGTTACATTTAATTCATAATTGCCTTCATCATAAAAGCCATCGACCACAATATAGTATTCGCCTGCTGCCAGGTAAACATCCCAGAGTGATGAGGCAAGATAATTATAATCACAACCATATCCATTATCATCATCATCGTCATACTTACCGGTTCTTGTTCCATCGGCATTGAAAATTTCCAGCATAGTGTCATAATCAGTGTTTGGACTACATAAGGTCACATCAAGAGTGGCTGCATGATCCAGTTCCAGTAAATAGGCTACATCAGAGCCATCGAGACCCTGTACATTCCAATTATTTGGCTGACCAACAGTTGAACCAATGTCGCTAAAGGGTAAAGAGCTAATACTTTTATATTGATATAGAGCCAGTGGCATAGAGGGATCGCCAAAATAAACATAAGTATACAACATCCATTTCGACCAAAATGGACCATGAATAAAATCCTTTTTAGTTTGCGAAATTATTTCTCCTAATTCTCTCATATTATGATTAAATATTTTATCATAGATTGAATAACCATATTGTAAATTAGCTAAGGCATCGGTATCAGAAGTAGGAGCAAACGCGGCTATAATGCCTGAATTTTCGCCAAACATTAATTCCCTCATAGGCATTATTTTTGGTTTTGGAGTATAATTCCAACCAACCAATCCAATTTCGCAGCATAGCCCGAACAATACCGGATACATACCACTATTTGTGAGTGTCTCTGAAGGCTTTGGATCTAAATAAGATTCCTGTGTATAATATCCTACAATGTTATGAGCCCCGGCTGCTGTACCATAGCAATTTATAAAACTTACACCATTATTTACTTTATCAACAAATGCCTCAGTTCTATCAGATGAATATTCATATTTGTTCAATGTATCTATCTCAAAAGAATTTAAGCGTTCTACTGAATATGAATAATCATCTGACATCAATTCTATTTTTTCAGTATGATGATCACATATTTTCTTGTATCCTCCCCAGGGATGGTCAATATTATGATTTAAAAGTAAAAACGAATTCCTCCAATCACCAAATTGATTTAAACTGCTATAGTACTGTTCCAATTTTGAAACCCAATTTTCGATTTCTCCAATACTAATAGCGGGAACTCTACCGATTTTCATAATACCGTACTTGCTAATGTAATACTCTTCTCCCCTTCTCCAAATAATATTACGCACATAATAATCGTCGGTGGGTCTTGATTCGTACCCAGTACTAGTATAATTCATTGTCGGATCATGTTTAAACGGCAGATAGTTATTTGAATCCGCGCAAGCAATCGAATTCGGTTTTCCACCCCACATCGTACTGCTTGCTGAATTATTACAATGTCCAACTAACAGAATGTACTTTAAATGAACTCCAGTCTCATAAGCATCTAAAATATATGAACGTATGTCTTCAGGAGTTGTCCCGTCACTGATTGTTGAAAAACCCACTTTGTGCCCTAAACCTCCTAACAAATTATATAATTGAGAACACCAGCCGGTCTCATCATACAGTTCATTATGAGTAATAACCAAATAATCCGAACCGGTTGCCGGATTGTATCCAATAGAAAACAATTGTGAAATGCAAGTTAGCATTAGAAACACTATTGAAAAAATTGAAGACTTCATTTTATTCCTCCATTGATAAATTGATTAAAATACTATTTTAACAACATTACTTTCTTAATCATATTATGATTTTGCATTTGTAATTGAATTAAATATTCCCCGCTTGATACCGGTAAACCATTCTGATTTTTCCCATCCCAGATAGTTTGATTGTATCCAGGGTTATAGTGTTTCAATGATCCATAGTCCCTGATAAGATGTCCGTTAATATCATATATTTTCAGATTTACCCGATTATTTGCTCCAAGGTCAAATGGTATCGTCAATGAACAATTGAATGGGTTTGGATATAGTGGATGTAATTGTGGACTTTCAGGGAATATATCATTGTCAGTTGAAGAAATATGAAATGGATTCATGGGAATTACAGTACGATAGACTATATTCATCTCTGCATTTAAGATATTTATACGCAAGCTATCAGTTTCTAGAATATTAGCAATAAAATATACAGTATAATCAATCTCTTGAAATGAATCAGATTTATCAAAGTCTTTCGGTTGTATTTTAAAGTCATCAAGATAATCAATGGGTGAATCACAGTCAGGAGTATCATCATCTAAATCGCTATTATATAAATCATAATAATATTGAGCCCAATCTTCGTACCAGAAAGAATTTCCTTCTTTGTTATTTCCCCACGTATTTACTAAAGTAGCCTCGACACAGTTGCAATTGAGTATATCGCCCCAAACTTTTAGTCTAAAAGACACTTTACTATTTTCTCTATCAAGAATAAAATTCTCAATTGTAGTATTATCATTCTTTGTGGTATTGTACGGTAAAAATCGCATGGGATGATAAGAACCCTTTTCATACTCATTTTGATAGTCACCTTCCCATTTATCACTAAACATGGAAAAATGAATATGATTCCCTCTGGTGCCAATTGATTCTCCTGTATCAATAGTGGAATCTCCTACATCATCTATTAGACTGCAATGTCCATATAGAGTATTTACATTATCTCCATGGCTGATAACAATATATTCATCCCATCCGCCTGGATCATCACCTAATTCTTTAGCTTTTCCTTTATAAAAAGAATATACAAAACTCTTCCAATTTGCTATATCTATGCCTCTATGAAAATCATAGGTATATCCACTACTTGATTTGTCTCTGGGACCATAAGCAGAAGACATCTTACCGTCATTTGTTTTATTGCCGGTATCCGGCCAGACCCCATCCGACTTCATATCACCTGCAAATATGTTAATACTCAATATCGCTATTGTTAAAATATATCTAAACATAATAAACTATCTCCTTTCTAAATATTAATTTTAATCTGAATAGTATTTCATCTTATTATTCATTTTTAGAACTTTTCCTGGAATTATATGGATCATATCTTTACACAATACAGAATTCCTGTTCTCACCATTCAACTCCCATATTTTTGTGACGAATTTTTCAGCTTTATCTTTTATTACATTTCTTTTAAACTGTGTAAGAAAAAGCTTGTTACTTTTTATGTAAATAGATGCTTCATTAAACAAATAGATGTTATCTTGATTCTCAATTGTATTTTTCCATAATTTGCTTCCGTCATGCATAGAGTATCCGTACAGCGTATTCTTTTTATAGATATATAATTCCATTTTTTCTTTGCAAAAATGAAAATCATCCTGTCTTATTTGAAATCTGTTTTCAAATACTAAACCACCTTTTTTACTGAATACCTCTTCTCCCTTTTCATTATACAGATAGGAAGTATTATTTGATGGATCACCCAAAAGAAAATAATGGTCAAAAACAGCCACAGTATAATAATCGCCCAGGGATAAATCTTTAGGTTCACCTATCTTTACAACACTTTGATTATCGAGATCATAAATAAACCAGAATGATTTTCCTCTAAGTTTTTCATTTTCTTTAGTATACTTAAACGGTTTATTGAATTCCGGAGTATATTCATCAACTCCACATAAAATATATTTATTACTTAGAAATCCCGACACACCATAAGTTGATGACCTGCTAACAGAAAAAGGTAAATGAAGATCAATTTTTTCACCGTATTTGTTGCATAACGGGTGTTTCAAATTATTATAATATCCATCAGGAGACATAATCACTTTGTTAAATGGAGGTCCCCCCTGTCTTCTTTCAGTATATAATAATTCACCGGACTTATTGTATATCTGGTAACAACCGGACTCATCATATCCCCATGTGGCAATAACAACACCTCCATAGTCAGATATTTTCGTGCCTATTGCACTAACTTTTTTAATAACATTTTGTATTGAATTATCAACTGACCATAATAGATCACCTTCCGAATTGTAATAAGAGATTTTTCCGGTGTGATCTTCAAATACTTCTCCTATCACAAAACATTCTGATTCCTTTGCTGCTGAAATATAATTTAATCTGCTGAAATCTTTTTCCCACTTCACAGTTTTCCCTGCATACAAGCTTTCCACTTCTTTTTTCAAAGATTGACAAAAAAGCAATGACGTAATCACTATTAATGCAAAAATTAGTTTTAATGTTCTCATGTCTTCCTCCTAAAATTTTTTGATTTTTACAATTTTGGAAATTTAGCAAAACTAAAAAGATGATCCCTATAAATTTTTATCATTACATTCCCACTGTAAGAGCTTTAAAAGAAATATATATTTGCTGATTTACCGACGGAGCTCCATCTATCCTGCAGACCCTTATGAGAGGCAGAAAACGTGCAGATGCAGGGGGGAGGGGTAAACAATGAGAGAAAGTGTAAGATTGACACCGGTTTGATATTAAATAGACAATTCACAATTGCCTCCAAATCCAACTTGGCTTTAATGTAATTTTAAAAATAATCATTGTGAACTTAGCGCCTTCGGCGGACTTTCAATCTTCTTCTATATACTCCATAGTATAATTATTACAACCAGGACATCCTACTTTTGGCATATATCCATCATAGTACTCATTGTTGATTTTAGCCATACCAATTCCAACAT
>JAUVYH010000095.1 GCA_030603165.1 Fidelibacterota bacterium | reverse complement strand
CCTCAGCCATTGCCAAAGTATATTTCTGATTTCTCCCCGTCGATACGGAAAAACATCTTTGATATTAAAGGTTCTTGATGAACTAAAGAAACAGGGTTTTTATACAGCATACATCGATCTATACAAAGTCAACTCTCTTCAGAAATTTCTGGAAATATACGTCCGTGAAGTAGCCCGTGCAGTTGAGTCGAAACTGGAGAAAACATTCAATTTTCTCAAGAAAACTCTTCCCGGTCTGCGGCCTAAAATCAGCCTGCAGCCGGACGGTACGGCGACAATTGGAATAGAGCCAATCCCTAAAACGGAAGATGTAGCCAAATTTTTAGATGAAATTTATGATCTTCCCCAGCAGCTGGCTGAAAAGAAAAGCCGTTCTTACGTTATAGCCTTTGATGAATTTCAGGAAATCCAATATTTAAACGGCGACTCCATGGAAAAAACTATGCGCGCTAGCTTTCAACACCACAATAAGGTTGGATATCTGTTTGCCGGATCGAAGCGGCATATTCTGTATGACATGGTTTCCAATCCGGACCGGGCTTTTTATAAAATGGGTCGTGTAATGACACTCGATAAATTACCGGAAAAAGAATTTGGCAATTTTTTGCTTAAGGCTTTTGAAAAAACCGGCTATTCAGTGGAAGATGGCGCCATTTTCCGGCTATTGGAAATCGTTGAGAACTATCCTTACAACGCCCAGTACTTTTGTCATAAACTATGGGATGACTTTGCCGACAGCCGCAAAATATCAATTAACGACCTCGAACCAACTTTGGTGTGCTTACTATCAGAAAACACTCCGGTTTATATTTCTACCTGGGATGGATTTTCTCTGCACCAACGCCGCGTTTTGGTTGCAATTGCTGTACATGGCGGAAGGTCACTGTTTTCGCAGGATTTCATCAGGGAAAATAATCTTGGAAATTCCTCCAGCATACAAACCTCGCTTCGGCTCCTGATGAAAAGACAGGTCCTGGATAAAGAAGAGAACACCTATTTTATCACCGATGTTTTTTTCAAGGAATGGATTCGCAGGAATATGAGTGGATGAGGTAGGAGTTTGGGAGTTTTTTTGATATAAATAGATTGTTACAGCAGCAAACCGTTTCTTGTCAAATACCAAATCCTAAAACTCCGTTTCAACCAGCTGATATTCCCGACTTCCCAGCCCTATCTTTTCGCCATATTCCAACTGCACCTTGGCGTCCAGAGTAGGATAGGATAATTCGGAAAGACTTATATTTGCCTGTTGTTTTGTCAGATCGTAAACCGCCTGGTCGATTGCCACCGGATCGGTTCCCGCCAGAACGCCAATGTCGTCCAGCGCAATTTCAGGTTTATGCGCTATGCAGTCGCAATCTTTGGTCATGTTGATCATAAAAGTCATATACGCTATTTTGCCTTTTTTCTGCTTAACGATCCCGAGCGCGTGTTCGGCAACCTGTTTCTGCAGCAGTTCCGATGAGCTGTCCCATTTGAATTTCACGGCATTGAACCGGCAAACCGCCAGGCATTCCCCGCAGCCGATGCAGATATCTTCATTGATCACCGCAAACTCATCTCCGACAATAATAGCATCAACCGGACACCATTTTGCGCAAACACCGCAGGCTTTACACTTTTTTTCACTGATAATCGGTTTTGAGACTGAATGCTGAGTTAGTTTGCCTTTGCGGCTGGACATGCCCATTCCCAGGTTTTTGATGGTTGCCGCCAACCCGGTTGCCAGATGTCCGGTGGCGTGAGAAATGACAATCGCTGAATTTGCGGAGACAATTTCCGTCGCCAGCGAAATGGTTTTATTGAGCGGCGCATCAATTTCGATCTCCGTTTCATTCCTGCCCATAATCCCGTCCGCGATGATGATCGGCGCGCCCAGTTTTTCGTGGGTAAATCCATGCTCAGCTGCGACGGAGAGATGGTCGATGGCATTATCACGGCGGCTTTTATAGAGGACATTTGTATCGGTAACAAATGGCTTTGCGCCGCAGCTTTTGATCATCCGTACGATTGGCTCGATATAATGAGGTGAGAGATAAGTCGTATTTCCCGGTTCGCCAAAATGGACTTTCACGGCGGTGATATCATTGGTTGTGATTATTCTATCAAATCCGGCGGTTTTAAATAATTTTTTCAGCCGGTTTTTGGTTTGATTAACCTGTTCAGCATGATGAAATCGCATTAAGTAGATGGTGTTATTCATAAATTCCTTTGTAATTATCTACCGGAATATACTTTAAAATTACTAAAATCCAATAGCAGTAATCAATTTAATGGGGAAATCAGGAAAGATGGAATCGTCCCAAGAGGGATCTCTTGAGATGAATGAGGTACGAATGCCCGGAGTCCCTGGTGGGAAAGAATCTCAGCCAATTATCGACGAGATCCTTCGTCGCTTCGCTTCCCTCAGGATGACATAAAGGGGAGGAGCAGGATGACAACCAAACAAGTCATTCTTGAGTGAGGCACGAACGAAGAATCTTTTTATACTGTGTATTGGTCCCGATCCTTTCCCACCAGGGACCCCGACGAGTCGGGGCAGTCGTACCTCCTTCAGAATGACAGTTTTAATACTTTTTATCTCAAAGATGTCCCTTGGGACGAAATCATCGGGAAATATTCTACCAAAAATACAGTAAAACGCTTTTGCTTTCAGGAATAGAAATGTATATTTCAGTAAGAAAATAGTGAGACATTATGAAATACAAAAATTATATCGCGCTTAGTTTAATTGCCTGTTTATTGTGCTTTAACCCGGTTATCGGACAGACAAATAAAGGAATCGATGATCCCGATGCAAAATACGGCGGTTTTTCGATCATTCAGTCAAACAACGGCGCCGGATTCGGCGGGTTTTATGAATATGCAACCAATGCTTCGAACAGACTGACGGCTAATATTCATCTGTTGATCGTGCACGGGAAAAATGACTATCCCATATACAATCCCTATGACCCGTATGGTTATACCTATGAACGTGCCGATAAAACCCGGTTGAGTTTTATTCCGGTTCTGGTAGGCTATAAACGTATTCTATTCGTTAATAAACTTGCAAATAACTTTCGTCCCTATTTGCAATTAGACGGCGGGCCTGTTATTGCTCTCGATCCGGCGAATGTAGCTGATTTCTCAGACAGGATGAAATATATGAAGGTGTATTATACAGGTATCTTCAGAGCCGGCGCCGGGATGGATTTCGCGACAACACCGCGTACATTAATATCGGTTTTTGTCGGATATGAGTATTTGAAATTCGCCAATAAAATAGACCTGCCTTATGTATTTCCTGAGGAACCGGAAAAATATTATACCGGCAGGAGGGATTTCTCCGGAATTACGATAAAAGTGAGTATCGGGAAAAAGTTATAATGCATCGATATTTCTTTTACGTTTCCCCCAATAAAATACAAAATGATACCGCAATCCTAAAAAGCGATGAATTCAGGCATTGCATTCATGTTCTGAGAAAAAAAACAGGTGATGAAATTTCGCTTTTCAACGGCAGGGGAGAAGTGCTTACGGCTGTTATAGATAGAATAGAGAAGAAATATTGTGAGTGCCGTATCATTTCCACCGAAAAAATAAAAAAACCAATATCAATCGATATCGTTCTGGCATTTGGACTAATTAAAAATAAAGCGCTGGATCTATTAATTCGTGAAGCATCAGCCCTTGGCGTCGGTCAATTCGTTCCGTTATTTACGCAGCATTCTGTCAAACAGGGGTTTAATTCTGACCGGATGCAAAAGATCGCAATAGAGTCGTTAAAACAGAGCGGCAGCTTCTATTTACCGGAAATTCATGAGCCGGTTGAATTGCCTGACTGGTTGGATATGGCAGCGAACGTTCCGGTAAAACTCGTTGCTGAACAAGATCATTCTATATCGATACAAACAGCTTTAACAAAACAAACTGATCATAAAACAGTTGCAATCCTTATCGGACCGGAAGGTGGTTTACATTCGGATGAGATCGAATCCGCAGTTGCAAAAGGATTTACGCCGGTCAGTATTCATCCGCACAGGTTGCGCACCGAACTGGCTGCCATAATTGCTGTTGCGGGTATTTACGCTTATACAAAACAGAGAAAGAGGTAAGAGTGGAAGACAGCTGCATCTTTTGTAAAATCGCACGGGGAGAATTGAACACCCGGTTCATCTTTGAAAACGATGAACTCGTGGCATTTCGTGATATCAATCCGCAGGCGCCAACCCACATCCTGATTATTCCGAAAGAGCATATTGCCAGGATCGATCAACTGACCGATTCAAATAGTGATCTGGCGGGAAGAATGGTTTTGGCAGCGAATGCGATCGCTAAACAGGAAAATATATCGAAAAACGGATATCGCTTAGTGTTCAATTGCGGTTCTGACGGGGGACAGGAAGTCGATCACATTCATCTGCATCTGTTTGGCGGACGCCGAATGACCTGGCCGCCGGGCTAATTAGACCCTATTCGAAAAGGTAAAATTAGACTTTTAAATATGAGGAAAAATATAAACGCAGAGGCGCAGAGAACGCCTGTCTGCGTGCGTCTGCCTGTGCCGGTACGGCAGACAGGGACACGCACAGGCAGGCAGAGGATTTTAAAGGAATTTATAAATTATGCATGAAAATGAAATATCAGAGAAAATAATCGGAGCGGCGATAGAAGTACATCGGATTTTAGGTCCAGGGCTTTTGGAATCTGTTTACCCCGTGTAATAACAAGAGAATGAAAATGGCAAGTTATTGGATTTATAAAGTATTACACGGGGTGAGAATGAACATGCACTTTGTCATGAACTTCACCCCGTTTGATATTCTTAACCTTTATTAGCAGGAAAATATAGAAAAATGCAAAAAAACAATCCTATAGACAAACCTAACCTGGACAAGCCAAAATTTCAAATTTCAAATTTATAATAATCCCCGCCTTCCAAAGAGCCTGTCTGCGTGTGACGCACAGGCAGAAAAAGGCGGGCAGGTCTGCGATCTCTGTCCCGACTGGTCGGGATTAAGTATTAAAACCCTTTTCAAATTAGGTATAATGAATGTTTGAAGACGATAGCGACCGCTTGTCTGTGATTCTGTCCGTTTATCAAATTTCACGTTACATATAAGAGTTAAATTGAATATATTATTCATGCGTTTTTTGTAAACACATAATACTGAATAATTCGCTTATGTATATTTCAAAACTTTCACTCTACGGCTTCAAATCGTTTTCCAGAAAATCGGAAATTCACTTCGGTAAAGGAATAACAACGGTTGTTGGACCGAATGGTTGCGGTAAAACCAATATCGTCGATGCCATTCGCTGGGTAATCGGCGAGCAGAAATCGAGTGTTCTCAGGGCTGACCGAAATACAGATATAATTTTTAACGGCACCGCTACCCGGCGTCAACTGAATCTGGCGGAAGTTTCACTGACCATCCATAACGTCAGCGGCAAACTTTCCCTGCCTTATTCGGACATCGTTATTTCACGCCGTGTCTATCGCAATGGCGAAAGCGAATATTTTATCAATAATAACCTCTGCCGTTTGAAAGATATAACCGATCTGTTTATTGATACCGGTATGGGCGCAAATGCTTATTCCATTATCGAATTAAAGATGATCGAAGATATCCTCAGTGAAAACCCGGAGGAGCGGAAACGTCTCTTTGAGGAAGCCGCGGGCGTCAATAAATACCGTATCCAGCGTAAATCTGCCCTGCGTAAGCTTGAGGCGACCAAAGATGATTTAACCCGCTTACACGATATTATTTCCGAAGTTGATTCAAAAGTCAAAAATTTACGGCGACAGCTGAAGCGATATGAAAAACATCAGGAAATTACTCAGAAATTGATTGAATCCGAAGTGCAGCTGGCAAGCCGGAAAGTCGCTAATATCAAGGCTTCCCTGGATCCCATTGAGGAATGCCTGAAAAATGAACGGCAGAAACTGAATCAGGTAATAACCGATCTGAGCAGCAAAGAAGAAATCTGGAATACCAAACAGAAAGAATTTGAAGAACAGGAAAATATCTTGGATGAGAAAAACCGTGAACTGGCGGGAATCCGGGATGAACATAATAAGTATCTGACCGGGGAGCTGGTTTTAAAAGAACAACTTCGTAATATCCAAGAGAACATATCCCGTCTTCAAAATGATATTCGGCAATTTGAAAAAACTGTAGCGGATAACCGGCAGAGAGAAATTCATCTGAAAGAACAATATGCAGAGATCCAAAAAGCGCTGGAACATAAACGTGAATCGTTTAAAATAATCGAAGGAAAAAGTGAGGAAATTGAGCAACAATATTCCGTAATAAATTCTGAAATCCAGGTTCTGCAGGAAAAACGTTTTGGCTTTTTAAAGCAACAGGCTGAATACAGCGCACGTTACGGCAGTCTTCAGGATAATATCACCCAACGGGAAAATGAGCTTGAGTCGATTGAAAAACAGCTCAATGTTGAACAGGAGAATAAACAAAATATTTCCGTTATGCTCGATCAGGTTCGGAAATCCATTGAAGTCCTTACGAATGATCTGGATAACCAACGCGAAAATTTCGAGGAGTTTGACATACGGTATAATCAACTCCTTGATTCCGAACGTGATTTGCAGAATGAACGACGCCAGGTAGAATCAAAATTAGACCGTTTAAATAATCAAATACAGTTTTACAGCGGTATTATCCAAACAAAAGAAGGGTTCAGCCCCGGATTACAATATGTGCTCGATAATCCGGATGATTTTTCAGGGATCAGGGGCGCATTATCGGACCTGCTATCAGTTGATCCGAAATATTACATCGCCGTCGAAGCCGTTATCAAGGATATTTCACGATTACTGGTAGCCGACAATAAGAAAGCGGCGCTCGAAACACTCGAAAAACTGGCGCTGAACGGCAAGGGCAGGGTTTCCATAATACCACTTGATGTAAAATTTCAATTAGAACCAAGCGCGTCGGCTAAGAATCTGACTCCGCTGACAACATATATAAAATGTGATAACTCACTTAATTCACTGAAAGAATTTTTATTCCGGCAGATATTTTGTTGTGAAGACGGCAATTTTGATAAATTGATCGAAGATCCGGCGCTGCAAGATGTTTCTCTTGTCTCTGATAAAGGACGATTCCGGGACGCCAACGGCTTTTTCTCAGGAGGTTCGGAATCTTCGGAATCCGGTATGCTGATCGGACGTTCGGAAAAATTGTACCGGTTTGAGCGAGAGGCGGATTCGGTTGGAAACGAGTTGCGGGGAATTCAGTCCCAAATTGAAAGCGTTCAGCATGATATTGCGAAAACATTGAATGAAAAGAAGGCGCTATCACAGAAAATAAAAGAGCAGGAACAAGAACTTCGTGATCTTCAGGAACAATCGCGTCAGAATGAATCCAAATATCTGGAAACCAAAAGCATTCAAAAAACCCTTGAAGATAATCGCATCTCTCTGAAAGTGCTGATTGAAAATTTCAAAGAGAGAATGACGAGAGAAGATCCGGAGAAATCGAGTCTTGATACGGACATAAAGGCAATCGAAGGAAAAATCTCGGAGAAGAGAGCGGCGGCATCATCTGTCAAAGCTGAATTGGATCAAGTTATCTCCGAGCGACAAAATCGGAGAATCGAGATGATTAATCTTGAGAATAAATTCAGAAATGTTGCCGATAGTCAGGAAATTGCAGGAAGATCTATCAAGAAGGCGATAGAAAATAAAGAAGTTTCGTTAATTGAAAAAGAGAAGGATGATAAGATTGCAGTTGATATTCAATCTAAAATCCGGGCGAATCAACTGCATCTGAATGAGTTCCAGGAAAAGGTGACTGCTACGGAAAAGCATATTGAAGAGTTTCGCGACGCCTTTCAGGGAATTAGAGCGAGTATTCAGGAATTAAATGAACAGTTGTATCAGCTGCGTCGCAATAAGGAAATATTGACCGATTCAATCAGTCAGCAGGAATTAAAAAAATCAGGATTTAATGCGACAATTAATGAGATTCAATCGGTACTTTTTGAGAAATATAATCAACAAATTCCAGAGCAGCTTTCGGAAGAACTTTCTTCTGTTGAAGAAATCCAGCGCGCTGTTGATCGCCATAAACGGAATCTCGAATTGATCGGAATGGTCAATATGGCGGTTAAAGCTGAATACGAGGAAGAAAATTCACGTCTTAAGTTCCTGGTAGAACAACGTGACGATTTGATCAAGTCGGAAAAAGGACTTAACGAGGTTATTCTTCAAATTGACGAAATTGCCCGGGAACAATTTCTTGAAACCTTTGAGAAGATCAGACAAAATTTCAAATCAACATTTTCTATATTTTTTAATGGGGGAGAAGCCAACCTGAAAATAATCGGTGACAGCGATCCACTGGAAGCTCAGATTGAAATATGGGCATGTCCCAGCGGAAAAAAGATGCGGTCGTTGAAAATGTTATCCGGTGGTGAAAAAGCATTGACGGCGATTGCGCTGCTGTTTGGTATCTACCAGGTAAAACCCAGCCCCTTTTGTATTCTTGATGAAGTAGATGCGCCGCTGGACGATCAAAACACCCAGCGGTTTACGAGTGTTATTAAAACGTTTTCTGAGAAAATTCAGTTTATCATTGTTACCCATAATAAATCAACAATGAGTATTGCCGATTCCCTTTATGGCGTTACAATGGCGGAAAGCGGGATTTCTCAGATTGTATCCGTAAAATTGGAGTAGTTATGAAAACAAAAACCTGCCTAATTGCTATGATAATGTTTGCATCGATCATAACGCCTGTATTTGCCGTTGATTTTGATCTTGATTATGCGGTATTTCGCGGATCCGACAATAATGATATCGTTGAAGTATATTTGATGATTCCGAGGACTTTATTTGAATTTTCCAAAGTTGAAAATGCTTATCGATCTAATGGACATATCAGGATAGCATTTGCCCAAAACGATACCGTCAGAGATATGAAGGAATGGAGCATTGTTGATCAGGCAAATGAATTGACAAATATTTCCGATGCTCAGAAAATTCCCGAAATAGTTACATTATCAATACCGGAAGGACAGTATCGGATTATTGCGATAGTGATGGATCTGACCTCGAAGAAAAAATACAGGAAGGAAAAACTTGTCGATCTGAAAAAATATTCCCGTTCAGAATTACAGATAAGTGATATCCAATTAAGCGCTCAGGTTTCAAAAACGGCGACACAAAATAAATTCAGCAAATACTTCGGATATGATATTATTCCAAATGCAAGTAATATATTTGGATCACAAAATAAGAAGATCTATGGATTCTGCGAGGTATACAATTTAGATTATGACAAATCCAGTGACGATAAATATAAAGTGCAGTATTCCATTACGGATTTGAATGGTAATATTGTTACTTCGCTCGATTGGATGCCGAAGAAAAAACCCGGCACATCCGCTGTTGAATTGAATTCGATAGACATTCAAAACCTGAGTTCCGGTCTTTATGATTTTAAAATTACTGTTATTGATGAATCCGTAAATCAGCAATCCGAGTCCGTGAAGCGTTTCTATATAATGAAAAACGATCGTGAAGAATTGTTCGCAAAGACTCTTGAAGAGACAAGCCTGTTAACATTAACAGAAAAACAGTTGGATGAGATATTTGGACCGATGAAATATTATGCAATCGACAAAGAGATTAGACGGTATCGAAAATCCGATATTGAAGGAAAACGCAATATCATTGCAAAATTCTGGGTTCGACGGGATCCGGATCCTTCCACTCCCATTAACGAAGCACAGGCTGAATTTCAGCAGCGTCTTCAATATGTTGACGGGCAATTTTCGACTCCGCGTCGAAAAGGCTGGAAAACCGACCTGGGACGCGTTTTCTTGATTTATGGGGCGCCATCCGAAATTGAACGCTATCCGAGCTCAATCGAAGCCAAACCATACCAGGTCTGGCATTATTATGAGATTGAAGGCGGCGTTCAATTTATTTTTGTTGATAAAACCGGATTTGGACAGATGGAATTAGTTCATTCTACCGCCCGTAATGAGCTACAGGATTATCAATGGCAACGCTGGGTGTCACCGACGTCAAGTTCTATGGATCGATATGGTTATTAAGCATCATTGAGAATCGGCTGAGATACGGCGGGTAACAGTCATAGACACGAAATAAATGGAATTACCATGTATTCACAGAACAGATGTGAATTCTTCACTACTGTTAAAATTGACCGGGAATATGAAAATCAGATTTATTAATGATATTTTTCGGGGTATTTCGTCGTTATTATTTCCAGTAATGTGTATTGTATGCAAGCGCAGAATGGACGAAACACAATCTTTAGTTTGCGAATCATGCTGGCAAAATTTAGCATACCTTAGCCCCGATATTATTAAAAGCAAGCCCGTCCCGGATAATATAGATATGATGATTCCGGTATTTGTATTTGATGAATTAATTCAGACAATTATTCATTTTTTAAAATATAATGGAATCAAATCACTTGGTATCGAACTTGGTAAAAAGGTCTCAACAAAAGTGAAAAACCAGATTCCTGTCTCTAATAGAACTGTATTGATACCGGTTCCGTTACATCCGGTTAAATACCGCGAACGCGGATATAATCAATCTTATTACATTGCAATTGGAATCGCTGAAATCCTTGGTTTAACTATTCATAGGCGTTTGTTAAAGCGTGTTAAAAACACTGAAACCCAAACCCAATTATCGGCAAACGAAAGACAACAAAACATGCAGGATGCGTTTGAAATTGCCGACGGGGTTGATTTGTCAGGGATACACTGCGCTGTTCTTATCGATGATGTATTCACGACCGGCTCGACATTAAATTCCGCTGCAGGCGTCCTTAAGAAACACGGCGTAAAAAAAGTGATTGGTGTAACAGTTGCAGCTCCGGTATAAATTTCTCCATATTTTTCTTGAATAATATCGTGGAAAAAGGTAAAATTCCGGTTGTTTTAAATTCTAATTAAAGGTGAAATATGGCACGGCTAACAATTGATGATTTACAAGTGAATGGTAAAAAAATATTGGTACGCGTGGATTTTAATGTCCCACTGGATGAAAAACAAAATGTTACTGATGATTTTCGAATTCGGGCTGCTCTTCCAACAATCAGCAAATTATTGAATGATGGCGGTAGAGTTATATTAATGTCCCATCTTGGACGACCAAAAGGGAAAAAGGATCCGAAGTTCAGTTTAAAACCGGTGGCTGAGAAACTTGGCGAGCTGATTAATAATAAAGTGTATTTTGCTCCTGATTGTATTGGCGAAGATGTAAAAAAAATGGTCGGGTTGTTAAAAGATGGTGAAGTGCTGTTGCTCGAAAATCTAAGGTTTCATGCAGCAGAAACAAAAAACGATCCTGATTTTTCAGATCAGTTGGCTGAATTAGCGGATATTTACGTAAACGATGCTTTTGGAACCAGCCATCGCGCTCACGCATCAATGGCGGGGGTCGCTGAAAATTTTAAACAACGCGCAGCCGGATATTTATTAGAAAAAGAACTGCATTATCTGCATGATTATCTTGCCAAGCCGGAGAAGCCCTACACCGCTATTCTCGGTGGAGCAAAAGTAACGGGTAAAATCGAAATGATTGAAAAATTATTTGGGAAGGTAGATAATATTTTAATTGGCGGTGGGTTGGCTTATACCTTTCTGAAAGCCAAAGGCTGCCGGATTGGAAAATCGCTGCTTGAAGAAGACAAGATCGAACTTGCCCGTGAAACGCTTGAAAACGCCAAACAGCATGGCTGTAATATCTATTTGCCAACCGATGTTGTTGCCGTTACGGAAATTTCCGAAGATGCTGAAGTAACTATTGTTGGAGCTGATCAAATACCCGAAGATAAAATTGGTGTTGATATCGGACCTGAAACAACGATGATTTTTTCCAATATTATCAATGAAAGTAAAACCGTACTCTGGAACGGACCATTAGGAGTATTTGAGATCCCGCAGTTTTCGACGGGAACTGAATCTATCGCCAGAAAATTAGCAGATATTACTTCCAGAGACGCCGTAACGGTTGTTGGCGGGGGAGATTCGGCATCCGCTATGAAAAAATTCAAATTGATGGATAAGGTTACGCATATATCGACCGGCGGTGGCGCGTCGCTTGAGCTGTTGAGCGGTCTTGAATTATTACCCGTTAACCTTATTTCAACTAAATAGAGGTATTATGAAACGTTTAATTGTTGCTGCAAACTGGAAAATGAATAAGAATGTTCCTGAATCCATTATTTTTACTGAGCGTTTATCGAAAAATCTGTTGAATCTCAAACGAACCGACATTATATTATGCCCGCCTTATACGTCGCTTTTTAACATTGGTGAAATTTTAAATAAAACAGATATTTATTTGGGCGCCCAGAACATGTATTTTGAGGCTTCCGGCGCCTATACAGGCGAGATATCCGCTGATATGCTGAAATCTACATCCTGCCAATATGTTATTCTTGGACATTCGGAGAGAAGACATATTTTTAATGAATCGGATGACCTGATTCATAAAAAATTGGTAGTAGCGCTGGAAACCGGATTTAAACCGATCTTGTGTATCGGAG
>JAUVYH010000216.1 GCA_030603165.1 Fidelibacterota bacterium | reverse complement strand
AACACGACCAGAGTCAAGCCTTAATATCAATTATTGTGGCACTACATATTTGAACTTATTCAGACGTTTATCGCCGTAAGTGCTTGTTTTTATTGAATAATACATTTTGAAACATCAATTAAGTGTAGAAGAAAAGTTAGATCAACCGCCATACGATCGATCACCGGTCCCATCAAAACACCGTCATCCAGAGGATTGCCGATCGGCACTTGTGAATAGGCTTTGACGAGATTATTGACAAATTTTTCTTTAACGGATTTATGTATAATGATTCTTCTGGTCTATGTACAGCGTTGTCCTGCTGTGCCAACCGCTCCAAACAGCGTTGCTCTGAGCGCCATGTCCAAATCAGCATCTTCCGTAATAATGATGGCATTATTGCCACCTAATTCCAGGATTGTGCGCCCCAGACGACGTCCGACGGCTTCTCCAATCCGTTTGCCCATTGCCGTACTTCCGGTCATACTGACCAACGGTACACGCTTGTCGTTGATCATCAATTCGCCAACTTCCGATCCTTTGCCAATAACCAGATTAAACACACCCTTCAAATCATATTTATCAACAACGGGTGCGATAATATTCTGAACGGCAATTGCGGTCAAAGGCGCTTTTGAACTGGGTTTCCAGACATTCACATCACCGCAGACAGCCGCGATGAGAGTGTTCCATGCCCAGACGGCTACCGGGAAATTGAAAGCAGTTATCACGCCGATGATCCCATAAGGATGATATTGATCATACATGCGGTGTTTGGGACGTTCACTGTGCATAGTGAAACCATACATCATCCTGCTCTGCCCGACAGCAAAATCTGCAATATCAATCATTTCCTGGACTTCGCCCATGCCCTCGGCTTTAATTTTCCCCATCTCCAGGGTCACCAGTTTTCCTAAAGGCTCCTTGTACTGCCTGAGTATTTCTCCGATTTCACGTACAATCTGTCCTCTCTTCGGCGCCGGAACCATCCGCCATTTATCAAATGCTTTTTGCGCTTCCCGGATCACTGTTTCATAATCTCCGGCGGTTGCCTGGATTACTTTCGCAATCGGTTTTCCATCAATAGGAGAATAACTGACCAGCTCCTTACCGCCGGTTTTAAGCCATCCATCACTATTTCCCAGGGTCGCCCCGTAGTTTACTTCCTCGATTCCCAATTCTTCTAAGAAATCATCCATTCTAACTCTGTTCCTCTTCTGAAATTTTTATAGTTCAGTCTATTTAATTCGAAACTTTGCAACCACCGGAAGATGGTCACTTGCAATCCTGGTATTTTCATTATCAACAACATACACAGACTTCGGCACAATTTTATCGTTTGTAAATATATAATCGATCCGTTTCACCGGTTTAGTTGAAGGATATGTATTCATTTTTTCAGTTATTACAGATCCCAGATCATAAAAGTAATATGCAATTTCGTGGATTCGCTGAGACGTCGGCGTCATATTCAAATCACCGGCGATTATTACCGGTTGAGTCAATCCCCAGTCCAGAACAATGCTTAAAAGTTCTTTCGTCTCGGCAGCGCTTCCAAGAGAATCAATACTCAGGAGAGTTCCGTAAAAATGAAGCTTTTTATTATTCATATTAATTATTGTATGCAGTAATGCCCGCGGTTCTTCGTCTTTCCGTCGCATAAACAGCTTGTTTTCAGAAAAATCTATCGGGAATTTCGACAGGATTGCGTTGCCAGACCATCCGCCCTGAAGTTGAAGATTGCGGGCAAATGTAAATTCCATACCGAGCTCCGCTGCAATTTTCCTCGCCTGGTCATCGCGGTATGTTCTCTCTGTCTTGAAATCAACTTCATTCAAACAGACAATATGAGGCGATTGTTCCCTGATTATCCGGGCAATTCGTGATAAACTGTACAATCCATCGGTTCCGACGCCGTGATGAATATTATATGACATCACCTTGTATTCGGAAGGATAGACAATTTTCTTAAGCTGGTCTTCAGGGTTTTTACGAATTATAAAAACGCCTGAAACCACTACCAGAACAAAAAGCAATAAGAGGAATAACTTTTTCAAACTACTTCCTTGTTTTCCAACAATCCTTTTTCCACTTTTGTCACAATATCTATTTGTATCACTTTATAAATTTAACCCATGGAATTTCAGGATTTTATTTCAAAGAGGCAAAAGGGTTTTTTGCGGAAAATCACAAAAAATCAAATTCAATAGAAAATATCGGATCTTTTCTTAAAAAGCATAAAATTTCTGTTTATAGGGTTGTACATTTTGAAGAGCCCACACCCGATCCAATTTTAGTAGTCTCATGACATTAATTCTTGCAAAAGATATTTATTCATTTTGCCAAAAGATAATATTTTTAGTGGATTAAATATTAGTGTTTATGTAAATTGCTCAGGTTATATGATATTTGTAATTAACAAAACATGTACTTTCTATCATTTAATTCTGAGGCGAGAAAGATGAAAAATAAAAACAAAACATCGGGCTTAAAGTATAAAAAAGAAGATCCCATTTGTGAACTTGATCTCTTTGATATTCTTATGGATAATATCCCCGATAGCATCTACTTTAAGGATCGGCAGTGCCGTTTTATAAGAATCAACCGAAGGATGATGCAAAGCTTGAGTGTTCAAGACATGAGTCAGATGATCGGAAAAACTGATATAGACATGTTTGGTGAGGAGTTTGGCAGAAAAGCCTTAACTGAAGATCTGCACCTTATGGAAACCGGTGAGCCAATCATAGGTTTGATTGAGAAGAGAAAATTAAACTGGACATCAACTACAAAAGTACCGCTTCAAAATGATAGTGGACAAATTGTGGGACTAGTCGGTATTACACGAGAGATAAATGAAATTATGGAAACGGAAGAAGCACTTGCTTACGAACGGGATTTGCTTCATACACTCATGGATAACATACCGGACCATATTTACTTCAAAGACAAAGAAAGCCGCTTTATTCGTATAAATAAGGCGCAGGCGGTCAGATTCAAGCTCAATAATCCTGGCGAAGCAGTCGGTAAGACAGACCACGATTTCTTCAGCAGGGAACACGCCGACCAGGCGTATGCCGACGAGCAGGAACTCATGAGAACAAGCCGACCGATGGTGGCTAAGGAAGAAAAGGAAACTTGGCCTAATGGCTCAGAAACATGGGTTTCTACGACCAAACTTCCCCGTTATGATGAAGAAGGAAATATCGTTGGTACCTTCGGCATTTCCAGAGATATTACCAGGATAAAACAAGCTGAGGCTGCACTGATACATGAGAGCGCTCTGCTGAAAACACTTATGGATAACATACCTGATTTTATTTACTTCAAAGATAGAGAAAGTAAATTTATCAGAGTGAGTAAGGCTAAGGCTGAGGAGGTAGGAGAAGACACAGAGTCTATTATAGGAGAGACGGACTTTGATCATTTTTCTGAAGGCGAAGCGATTAGAAAGTTTGAGGATGAGAAACTCATAATGGAGAAAGAAGAGCCGATAATATCCTTGGAGGAAAAGGTTACAAAGCCTGGAAGGGGGGAGTTTTGGGTTTCCACGACCAAACTTCCCCGTTATGATGAAGAAGGAAATATCGTTGGTACTTTCGGGATTTCCAGGGATATTACCAAGATGAAAAAAGCGGAGGAGAGACAGGTTCAACTTCTGAAGGAGTTAGAAAGTGCAAATACCGAGCTGAAGGATTTTGCTTATATAGTTTCACATGATTTAAAAACTCCACTGAGAGGAGTGGGCTCCCTGGCAAAATGGCTATCAACTGACTATAAAGATAAGTTTGATGAAGATGGTAAGGAACTATTAGATTTACTTATGGGCAGAATAAAGCGGATGCATAATTTAATTGATGGGATCCTACAATACTCAAGAATTGGACGACTTAGGGAAGAAAAGGATGAGGTAAATCTGAACGAGATTGTTAAAGATGTAATCGATATGATAGCACCCCCGGAAAATATTAAAATAACAATTGAAAATGAACTACCTTCAATCCTGTGCGAGAAGACTCGTATCGGTCAGGTTTTTCAAAACCTATTAAGCAATGCTATAAAGTATATGGACAAGCCAAAAGGAAAAATTAAGATTGGCTGCAATGAAGATGAGGAATACTGGAAATTTAGTATTTCAGATAATGGACCGGGAATTGATAAAAAACATTTTAAAAAGGTATTTCAGCTATTCCAGACATTAAAACCACGCGATGAGATTGAAGGCACCGGAATAGGTCTTTCGGTTGTGAAAAAAATTATTGAATTATATAGTGGAACTATATGGGTAGATTCGAAAATTGGCGAGGGTAGTACATTCTATTTTACGCTATCAAAAGAAAACGTTAAAATTTAGGGGGTGTGATAGAATAAAGTTGCCATTCATGGTGATTTATCATTATGTTATTTATGTAGTTATAATATTAAATGCGTTAAGGTTATATTATCACACCCCCTTAGTATAATAGGAGTTGAAAAATAATGATGAAAAGTAAAAAGAATATCCTTCTGGTTGAAGATGATCGCATTGATGTAATGACAGTGAAAAGATCTCTTAAAGATATTAATATCACAAATAAATTAGACGTTGTGAACAATGGTGAAGAGGCTATAGAATTTCTGAGAGATAAAAATAACGAACAACCATGTATCATTCTCTTAGATTTGAATATGCCCAGAATGAACGGTATCGAATTTTTAACCCAACTTCGACAAATCAAATTTGATAACATATTGTTTTACATGGGAATAGTTATTGTAGCGCATACTATTTTCACCACTACATTTTAGCCATCTTTTTTCATATTAAACAGATATCTAACTCTATTCAGACTTGT
>JAUVYH010000018.1 GCA_030603165.1 Fidelibacterota bacterium | reverse complement strand
TTTGTAAAGTTGTTTATTAATTGTTCATTTTACTAATACCGCCTAACATATGTTTCACTTTCACTTTCCTTAAAATTTGCATGTCTATTTTCAATCCCATATAATCCGATCTTTAAGACCGGGCTGCCGGACTGTTCCAATAGCAAATCCTGTTTTGCTTTCAGTTTCCTGTAAATGTAATTCCTGTCCGGCGGCTGCCGGGCAGACAGGAATATCGGTTCCGAAAAGAAGTCTGAAAATCCCGGAACGGACTTTCGATGGTAAAATTTGAGCGAGTACATTCATTGTCAAATCCTATATGTATGCTTGGAACATACAATTGTACGGTGTAAATACAAGAAGTTTTTTTATATGGCGTTAGGTGCAAATCAGAGTCGTTAGATTTGATATTATTGTAATAAATCATCTATTTTTGATTTGAGATCGTGTGAAATAATCCTGTCAATAATATATTTTTTACATTCACTTTCGTAATTATGATAAGAAAAGTATTTCATTGTTGATCTAATTATTAATTTCATCAATTCATAATAGTGTATTCCGTAGTCTAGATGATTGAATGCCTTCCAAAGATTTACTGCTGGAGTAAAAAGTTCATCAAAACTATAAATCTCTAAATCATTATTATTATTTTCAATATACTGAAAAGCTGGCCATAATATTTCATAGATAGATTCATTGTTAATAGGGTTTACATACATTATTTTTGAGTCATTCAGTAATTTGACAAACGCAATATCGCAGAATATTCTAGGTCCTTTACCTGTTTTTTCCATTGATACCGCTTTCACAACTCCAATACCGGACAAATTCTTATACTTAAAAAGATCTCTATTAATAATTGAACTCATCGAAATAATATCAATTTTATCATATGCAATACCTCCTCGAAATAAAATAGGATAAGCATTTTCCAGAGATTCTATCGTTGTAAATTTACCACTTTTATCTATTCTTATTTCTTGATTAGTTACTAATGTAGGATTTGAAATATTTTCTGGATTCATATAAATATTGGAGTTGAATAGATAGGATGATTTAATAAAATTTGACAATTGGCATATAAAACTATTTGCATCTTCTGATACTATAAAGATTGAATCACTAAATGGAATAAAATAGAGAAAACTATCTATACCAATTTCTTCTGCCAACTTAGACAATACTGAATCTGATTTTATGTAGGGTCTTTCTATATTTTTATCATATAATTTAAAATTAATGATTCCTTGGTAATTTATTAGAAGAGATAGAGCACCTCCTGAATCTATAGAAGCATAATTACTAAAACCTAAAATATCTAAAAATGATACTATATATTTTTTAAACATGTCTTTTTATCTTTAGTAAATCTAACGAGCAAGGTATCAGCCACCGAAAACAAGACAAAGTAAAATGACTGGCTTTTAGAAAACATTGTGTGAACTCTCAAATCTCATGTTCATTAAAATTCTTTTTCGGCTGTCTGCATACCATTGATTTTTCATATCAGAAATTCTAACCCTAATTTTAAAGTAGCCTGAGTAAAATTATACCTGTAATTACTCAAATCTTTTCCATGACAAATTGAAAATAATTTTGAGATATATCTAAATCTTCCTTCCGTAAATAAATTATATTTTTTTGAATTAAATATAGGATATGAAAAGCGAATGAATGAATTTAAACCAATTCCAAGCACGGATAAATTATCAGAAAAATCTTCTATGTCAGTTCTGGTATTATCATAATAAAACTTATAAGTTGTCATTACTTTTATACCGACGACAGAAATTCCAATCCCATAATAAATCAAATTGTCTGCTTCGGAAGCAATATTAATATCGACAGGTAGAAAATATTCTAATGTTGATGAACGTGAGTTGTTATAGAGAATTGTAATTGAATCATTTTCATAACTAAAATCAGTTAGATTATGTTTCCCTTTTGAAGAAGAAATAAAATATCCAGAATTTATGTCACAATATAATTTCTCTTTGAGTTTTATTTTACAGCCAGTATTTAAACCATAATTATTAGTCATTTTCTGGATATTTGTAATCGGTAAATTATTATCTGAATGACATAGGAAATATCCATAATTAATACCAAAGTTATATTTATTTTGTGAAAGTAGGACAGTGGACGAAAAAACAATATATAAGAGCAATATTTTTTTCATCAATTTCTCAGTAATATCGATTTAGTAGAATACAATTCTCCATCAACGTAAAAAAGTATATGATAAATACCCTCGTAAACTTTTTTACCATCTTTATTTTTTAAATCCCAAGTTTCGGAATAGAATCCTGGGGCACAATAATCATCAATTACTGTTCTGATATTTTTCGAGTAATTATTTTCTATAGTTATCTTTATATAGGATTCTTTAGGCAATAAAAATGTAATTAAATATTCGTTTTGTTCAAGAGGTTCAAGAGGTGAGCTACAACAAAAAGCAACGACGACAAGAAAAGTATATTTGAGTAATGCCTTTAAATATTTAGTGTAATTCATCTCATAAATCTAACATATGTTTCAATTACACATTTCTTAAAATTTGCATGTCTATTTTTAATCCCATATAATCCTGTCCTCAAGACCGGGTTGCCGGACTGTTCCAGTCACAAATCCTGTTTTTCTTTCAATTTCCCGTAAATGTAATTCCTGCCTGCCTGTGCCGGAACGAACTTTCGATGATAAAATTTGAGCGAGTACATTCATTATCAAATCCTATATGTATGCTTGGAACATACAATTGTGCGGTGTAAACATTCACGGAACGTTGAAATTTGATATTTGAAATTGAGGGAAATTTGGCGTTCGTGTGAATGTTATAGCCTCATTTTATTGATTTCGTAATATTCTGTAATTTAATATTTCCGGCTGTTTATTTAGTAATTCGAGAAGAACCTGGGTAGAGCCGTTTGGATTTTTTACACCCTGTTCCCATTGACGAACTGAAGATAAACTAACATTCAATAATTTAGCAAATACAGCCTGACTTAAGTGTGTTCGCTTTCTTATATCTTTAATATCATCAGCGACTAATTTTACTTTGGGTATATGAATATTTAATAATTTTAGTTCTTTTTCTGTAAAGGATGTTTTCCCACCATTTTTAATAATGTCAGAAACGGTTGAGCTTATTGCGTTTTTTATTTTATTTCTCATGATTTTTCTCCAAATCTATAAAACTGCCTAAAAATATTTGATTTAATAATTCTTTGTTTTCCATGTTGAGAATATCTTTTGATAATTTTTTAAACATTTTTAATTCATCCTTCTCCAAATTATCTTTTTCGGACTTAGAAAATCCATACACATACACCACTAATTCATCTTGTTTAAATATAAGTAATGTGCGATATCCTCCTCGTTTTCCTTGATGTTCTTTTTTTATTCTTACTTTATATAGACCGCTACCTAAACTTATTGATGTTTGAGGATTATTATTTATAATATTAGCAGAGCTTATTAAATCCACTATTTCAATTTTTGCCTTTTTAATCCATTTTCTAAACCATTTTGTTGCTAATATCTTCATACAGTAACTATATCACTATGTGATATAGTTGTCAAGTGTTTTGCTGAAAAAATTTATCGCCATATTATTACTCTGCAATAAACACCCATTCCTTTATGTCTATATCTGCACATTTTCAATCTTATATAATCCGATCTTCAAGACCGGGTTGCCGGACTGTTCCAGTAGCAAATCCTGCCTGCCTGTCCCGGAACGAGCTTTTAATGATAAAATTTGAGCGAGTAAATTCATTGTCAAATCCTATATGGATGCTTGGAACATACAATTGTGCGGTGCAAACATACAAGAAGTATTTTTATTTTTGATGGTTTCGTAAAAAGTGATTTTATGTGTCATTCTGAACCCCAGGACTCTATGATGGTGCGATGATGCTCAAATTGAACCGCGTTTTATAATCGGAGTGAGATGGGGTGAAGAATCTTCGTAGTCCAATGCGTTAATCCAACCCGATTCTTTCCCGACTCGTCGGGACAAGCTCCTCATCTCACCAGAGACCTCCTTGAGGGAATGACAGTTTTGATACTTTTTATCTCAGATCCCATGGGACGATTCCATTATCTGTGTGTTTGAAAAGTATAGACTGTAACAGTATTTGTTCATGAATCTGTTTGTAGAAAAAATTACGGTGAATCGATTGAGGATTTGAAAGTGGATTTTATTAGATAAAAGGTTTTTACATAAGTCAGATTAGTCATCTATAATAAATCTTTATGGTTTTTCTTTAGCCAACCTATTACATCTTGTTTCAATTCTAATACATAATCGAGTAATTCATCTGCTTCTGAACAGGTAGTACTACCGACACGGTCATATTCTAAAGTATTTCGTTTAGTTCGGCATGAATCAAGATAATCGGTATCATCCTCTTTCTCTTTTCCCAATACTATTGGTAAAGCACGAATAGTACGATAGTGGGCAAGTGTTTTTTCCGGTCTATAACCTTCGGCAAACAGAAGAATTGTGCATAATTTTAATGCTGCATTATAAGCAATACCAAACCGCCAGTCTGCCGATAAATCTGACTGTCCGGCATCTTTCAGGTCTCTTTCTACAATTTCAAGCAGGTTCTGTATTTCTTGTATGTTTGATGTATGCGAACGGAGCCAACCATTATTCGCCCAATCTTTCAAACTCATTTTCTATTCCTATTATCATTAGTTTTGGTGATTCTAAAACCTGTGAAATAAAATGATCATTCGCCAGTTTTCGATTAATAAATTCATTTTCAGTCATCGTAATTGTATTTATTTCCCGATTTAATTGATTTGAAGGTTCTTTTAATAATTTACTAATATCTCTTAGTCCTAGTTCCCCAATAATAAAAAGATCAATGTCACTTTTGGGAGTTTTCATTCCGCTGGCAATAGAACCAAAAATGAATGCAAAATGAATTTTAGGATGGGTCAGAGGTTTTCTAAAGACATCCGCCAGACCGGCTGTTTTTAATACAAGTTTGTGTAAATCCTGATAAATTGGATGGTTTTTATTTGCACTGAAATAGGTTCGATTTCCGTCAACTCTTTTAATAACCAGGCCAAGTTTGACAAGTTTTATAGTTTCTTGCCGGACTGTACCAATTGCAAATCCGGATTTTCGCTCAATTTCCCGCATATGCATTTCGGGAGCATCAATACCAAACAAATATTTAAAAATTTCGGCCCGGACTTTTGAGGAAAATATTTGTGCAAGATCATTCATAAGGTTTTTTCTAAATGTATGCTTTAAACATACAATTGTTCGGTATAAACATACAAGAAGTTTTTTTATCTTTGCGCTTGAAAAGGATAGACTGAATTATTCAACGCAGAGGCGCCCCGATACGGTCACACTTCCCTACGGGGCGCCTCTGCGTTTATAAAATATTGTTGTCATTTTTGGGTTCTGCTTGTCCCTTTGGGGGCTTGTCCAGGTTGGGTATATGCAATTGTTAACCTTTTTTAATAGGACCAAGAAATTTTTCACCGTTAAAATGAATCATATGGTCAGGGTTTTCAGAAATCCAGACTTCTGTTTCCCATGCTATTTCAGGAACATATTTGACAAACGTTTTAAAATCCGGAAAAGCGGATACGAATATTTTTTGCATCATCGATTTTACTCACAATCAATTTTCTCCTTAACTACATTGCTTATTGAAAGTTCATTATATACGATTGAATCGATAAGTGAAAAAGTTATATGTTTTTCGTTCATACTTTTTCTTCCAATATTAATTATGGTATTATAGTCTGGGAAAGGCAGGGAATTTATCTCTGAAGCGTTTACCTGTGTATTTCCATTTATTATTCTAAAGTATCTATCAATCAATGATGAGTTCAAAATTGCGGTTATTCCTAATGCCTCGATTTCGGAAAATTCTCCTAATGGTTTCCATATATAATTGAGGTGATTTTCAAAACCAATATAAGTTGTGTTAAATCTCGAAGACGAATAATAGTAAGCGGATATTCTTCTTTTTTGTTCTTTAGAGGAAAATCTTTTCACCAAAACATAATTTTTATTTTTTAGCAGTAGTTTGACTGAATCACTTGATATTTTAATAACCTGTGGTTTATTGATATTTTTTTGGGGATATTGAATCTGGAAATTTTTCAGATGGTTCATCCATATAAAAGGCGCGCTGGTATATCCGTCAAAATTTGTATTGTACTCAGTATATTGAGAAGCTCTGAAACTAACAATAGGACCAGTCGATAATTTAAATCCTAAATCAGTAAATGATTTTTTCCAGGATTTTACGAATTTTATTATTTCAAGATCACGTTTAGTCTCGGGAATATGGATAATTTTATCTTTATCCTGGGGGAAAATTATTTGTTCATATTTCGTATTTAATACACAAGAATTACTAAAATCCGAATTTTGACTTACTGTGATCTTAGTTCTTAATGGATTGTTAATCTGTTTTATACCTTTAATTATAATTGTTTCTTGTAATACCTCGTTTTTAAATGTTTCTTTTCTGGATTCAAAGGAATGAAAATGTACAGGTTTTATCTCATTCAAAAACCATTTTCTAAAACGTTTAAAATATAGACCTGAACAGTAACTCCGAGGTGTTATGAATATTAATTGTCCGTACTTTTTAAGCAGGACAGCCGAAATTGCCATAAAAAACATATATATATTAGGCTGACCGTGAACAATATTACTCATCAATTTAGATGATTTACTTTCCTTTGATACTTTTAAATACGGTGGATTGGAAATTATTATATCATACCGGTGAACGCTTTCCTTTAAAAATAGAGTATCTTCGATTAAATGAGCATTATGAATAATAAAATCTTTTGTAATAATTTTAATATTTGTATTTATGCCGTTTTCATTCAATTGGTTCTCAATTATGCCAACATTATTTTGCAAAAACGGGATTACTTTTTCATCATTTTCGTACAAATCAATTTGTAAATATTTACATTTTTTATATTTGATTATTTGATCACAAATTGCAGCTGTCAATATTCCGGTACCAGCTCCGGGATCAAGCAGATTTATTGATACTGAAGAGTAGGTAGCCATTTCTGCCATAAATTTTGCAACGCTTGCAGGTGTAAAATATTGGCCATTATGCTTTCTACTTTCTCCATTCAGAGATTTCAAATATTGGAGGGTTGTCTCTTCTATAAGATCAGTTAATGTTATTTTTGATTTATCTGTTAATGTTCTCATGATTAGACAATATACAAATTTATTATCGAATACACCTCTTATTTATAATAAGTCAACATATGAGATACGAGGGTCGGAGCACAAATCTACCGCCACTGAAATAATGGTTAGTAAATCCGCAAATCTCAAATTCGTCGAACAGCTATAGGCGTTCGTGTGAATGTTATAGCCTCGCTTTATCAATAAACAGATGCAATTCACCGGATACCTTTAATAATCTATTGGCAATAGACGATGTCCTTCAAAAACTGTCAATATCCGGATTTCTTCATCTATATGCCGATATACGATTCTGTAATTCTTATGGATCAATTCTCGAATACTTGCATCAGATACCTCGGGAACAATCCTGCCTATATCAGGATTATCAATGAGATGTTCACATTTATTTATGAGGAGATCAGTAAATTCTACCGCCTTAAGTGGATTATTCTCTGATATATAATTCTCGATTTCTATAATATTTTCTAAGGCTTCCCGTGTCCAGATTATTTTCATACTCTGCTTTTTCTGGCTTCCTTAATTATATCTTTTAGATCGGCAGTAGAAAATATGTTTCCTGCATTTATATCTTGAATTCCTCGATTTATAGATTCAGAAAACGTTTTGGTGTAAGTTAGTTTATCATATTCCTCGGGTGTTATTAACACGCCGGCCGGCCTACCGTTTTGTGTTATAACGACTGGATGATTTTTATTCCGGATACTTCTTAACCATTTTGATATTCCGGTTTTAAACTCACCGACCGGAACGATATCTTGTGAAATATTAATTGCTCTCATATTATCTCCAAAAAACCTATATTACAACCTAAATATAGGTGTATATATTGACCATGTCAATTACTATGTGGCAACATATATTTATCCTGTCCAATTCATCCTAACCTGGACAAGCCCCCGAAGGGGCAGGCAGAGCCAAAAAATGACAACAATATTTTATTAACGCAAAGGCGCAGAGGACGCAGAGAATTATTAAATGTATAACAAACATGTAGCCAAACCGAAGATGCTGACACATTTAAAACAAACCCCGTGTAATAGTTCGTTTATTCACCTTCATATTATTTTTGTCTTTTCTTATTACATGGGGTAAACTCTGCGTACCTTTGCGTCCTCTGCGCCTCTGCGTTAGAATCTTCTTTAACCGTTTAATATTCTTTTCACTAATAACATCTCAGGTAAAATAACTGTTTCAACAATTTCCAAATATTTCTTAATATACCTATGATTTTAGACTTTTTGAGTAAACTGTTATTTTATCAGTTTTGTTAACATAGAAATTATGAAGAAAATGATAACTGAATGGAGCATGAAGAACATGAACGGGAAACTCACCACGCTAATGTCAATATACGGCAACCATCCATTCAATAAAGGAGCAGAAAGTATGAAAGTTTCAAGGATTCGGCTACTGATAATCTTGATGCTTAACTTGCTACTAACGGTAAGTTTAAGCGCGCAAACAGGCGACATTATTGGAGTGGTTATTGACAAAGAAACCCAGGCTCCGTTGATCGGAGTAAATGTTGTTGTTAGCGGTACCGACCGGGGCGCTGCCACTGATCCTGATGGCAGATATCATATCCGTAGCATTCCGGTGGGGACTTATAATCTTACCTTTTATATGATGGGATATGAGAAGCTGGAAAAACTCAATATCCCGGTCAGCCCGGATAGAATTTCCCAAATGGACGTATCGCTGGGAATAAGCTCGATTGCCGGTGAAGAGGTTATTGTCACTGCAACTGCTTTTGTAAAAGCGCGTGATGCAGTTGTTTCGGATCGAAATATTGATTATAATGAATTGATTCGTGATCCCGGTGGCGCTATGGATGTTCAGCGAATGATGCAGGCGCTGCCTGCTGTTGTTTCCGGCGCTGACCAGGAGAATGAAATAATCGTCAGGGGCGGCGAGCCGGCAGAAAATCTTTTTTTAATGGATAATATTGAAATTCCAAATCCAAATCACTTCGGTAATCAAGGCATGGGAGGTGGTCCCATTGCTATAATCAATCCATTGTTTATTCGTGAAGTTGACTTTTATGCAGGAGCATTCCCTGCCCGGTACGGCGGGAAAGCATCATCCGTTATGGACATTCATCTGAAGGAAGGAAACCGTGAGAAATTTCACATGGACATGGATATGGGAATGTCCGGTATCGGGCTTTTTATAGAAGGTCCCATTGCAAATGGCGATGTGTCATATATGCTCGGATTTCATAAAAGTTATCTTGACCTTATGATTAAAAGTTTCGGTATGACGGCGGTGCCCCAATACTATAGTTTTCAAGGAAAGCTTGTCTGGTATCTTTCACCAAAAACCAAACTCATCTGGAATGGTCTCTATGGAAACGATGCTATTAATATCGAAGAAGGCAACGAAAGTGTTTCACAAGGAGCAGAGTATGTGGATGTAAAAAGTTATGAATATGCTACTGGATTAACCCTAAAAACACTCTTTGGGAAAAACCGGTATTCACTCATAACACTATCAAATGTCGGCAATTATTGGGATTATAACGTGAAAGAAGGTATGGCGGATGGCGGCACGAACACCTTTTTCATCAAGAATGACCTCGAAACCGAATGGACGCTCAAAGGAGATTACTTTCATCGTATTAATAACCGGCATGATTTCATGGTGGGAGCAAATATTAAATACATCCAATTCAATCATAGAGATTGGTATGAAGGAGATATAGCCTGGACATATTATTATCACCCTTATGATGACCCAACTGATACGACATTTTACTATAATGCTGATGATTATTATAGCGCCAGTCCGGATACATTCACTACACACGGAATAGCGAAGATCTATAACGAGTGGAATTTAGATAAAAATATATGGGCAACAAAGTATGCTGTTTATGGGCAATATAAGTGGAAACCGACACCGAAGATCATAATCACTGCAGGATTACGCTATTCGATATTTGAGTATTCAAACTACAGCATGCTTGCGCCGCGCTTTGGATTTTCTTATAAATTAACGCCGGTTACTTCAATTAACGTTGGTTACGGTAAGCATTTTCAGGAACCGGCATATTTTAACTTTACCGCTAATCTTGAAAAGAACAGAAAGTTAAAAAGCCGTTCAACTGATCAATACGTCCTTGGCATCGAGCATCTGTTTACAAAAGACCTGAAAGGCAGCATCGAAATTTATCAGAAGGATTATCAGAATCTCTCACTTCTAAGATCGTGGGTAAAGCATGATTCTTTGGATTACTACAAAAAAGAGATGATGAGTATCGGTGAAGGTTATTCCAGAGGAATTGAATTTTTCTTACAGAAGAAATTGAGCGAAGACTTTAATTTCACTCTTTCTTACTCGCATTATATTGCAAAAAGAAAAGATGTACGAAGAGAGGATGAACCTTACTATACTGCGGATTATGATTTCAGAGATGTATTTACATTCATTTCAGGTTACCGCTGGAATATGCATGAATATAAATGGTATCGAAATGTAAGAGACAAGAAATTGTGGAAAGCAATGTCCTGGTTAATTTCACCGGGAGATGAATTTGAATTAAGCGTTCGCTGGAGATACACAAAAGGACGACCATATACCAGGCAGACCTACGATCCCTTTCTGCGCCGCTGGTACACAAGCTGGGGCACAGATATTAATACTGAGCGTTTACCGGAATATCACCGTTTTGATTTAATGATCCTGAGAAGGTGGATGTACAAAAGTACTGCTGTTGTTGCTTATATAGATATAATGAATATTTATGGCCGCAAAAATATCTGGGGATACAATTATGCCGCTGATGGAAGCATAGAAAATGTCTATCAATTCAGCCTCTTCCCGGTAGGCGGATTTACACTTGAGTTCTAAGAATATTTTACAATGCCGTTAAAGTATATAAAATTCACACGCTTTATAGTTTAACTGTAAAAATATAAATCCCTATTCCGGTAACAGATCATAATACACCTGAGGTCTTTTACGTCTAATTTCTTTTTCGGCGGCTAATGCCAGGCGAAAAAGCGTTGGTTCCTGCCACGCCTGACCAATGACCTGCATCCCGACAGGAAGCTCTGCCTCGTTATAACCCACTGGAAAAGAGATAGCCGGTAATCCTGTAAGATTAGCCGGCGTAGCAAAACGCATGATCTCAATTAGTGTCGAGAGATCAGATTCGCCGGATGAAAGGGCAGCCTCAGGAATTACCGGCGCAGGCAGACCTGTGGTCGGAGTAACAATAACATCTACTTGCTCCAGAACCTGATTAAAGTTATTAATCATGCGAGTACGCGCCCGTTGTGCCTGAATATAATCACGAGCGGTAAAAGTTCGTGCAAGAGCCAGGTTCATGCGCACATCTGCACCATACTCTTTATGATGATCATCATATACATAATTCAACGCCTGAGCCATCTCACCGGCAATTGTAATAGTATGCGCTATGCGTCCGGCTTCCAAATCGGGTATTGCAATATCCTGTAATCCGGCGCCCATACTCTCAAATTGTTTGAGCATATTCTCACAGATTGATACCACGTCGGCGCTGGCATGACGAAACCAGGGCCAATATATCCCTAATTTTAAACCATTCAAGTTTAATTTATTCCAACCATTAAGGGTAGGAAGTGGTTGATGAAATGAAATCGGATCCTTAGGATCAGGACCGGCCATTACTGCATATGCCAGAGCTGCATCGGTTACAGTAGCAGCCAGGGGCCCGATGTGAGCAACACTCCAGCAAAGCGGTGCGGCTCCGTGCTCGCTTATACGCCCAAAAGTTGGTTTAATACCAACAATCCCACAAAAAGATGCCGGGACGCGGATCGAGCCACCACCATCAGTGCCTATCGACACCGGACATAATCCTGCGGCAATTGCAGCAGCCGGACCACTTGAGCTGCCTCCCGTATAGTTATTGGGGGCATAAGGATTACGAGGTGTGCCATGGATAGGATTCAAACCCGTTACGCCTATTCCAATCTCGTGCATATTCGCTTTACCTATCAATAACGCGCCCGCCGCTCTCATTCGGGCGACAACGGTAGAATCCTCCTTACATGGATACTTGCCTAAAAAAGCGGTGCCTACGGTTGTTGGATACGGGACCATATCAACTTCGTCCTTGACCGCCACGGGTACACCGTCCAATACACTTAAAGCTTGTCCTTCTTTAATACGCTTTGAAGCTTCTCTGGCTTGCTTCATTACATCATCGTGATCAACTGCTATGATTGCCCGTAATGGCGGTTTAGTGGAATTACTTGCTTCAATGATATCCAGCACTCGAATTGCCACATCCTCCGGGGTAATAATCCCATCACGGTAGGCTTTAGCAAAATCATGCACGGTATTAAAGTTGAAACCAGTGGCGGGCGGAGCAGATTGCGTTGGCAATTCATTCTCAGGCACTGCTGCTGAACCGGAAGCCGGTGAACCCTTATACCTAATCGGATGGAAAGTTGGAGGTTCATTTATTTTTTGCTTTCTCAGCCATGCGATTCCGGACTTTTGAAATAGACTGGGGATCAATAGTATGCGTAAAGGACTTTCCAATATTTTCACAAACAAGCGTAACGCAAATCCGGCGAGATAGGGTAACTTAACCGATTTAAGGTCATATTGGGTTTTCTGCGTTTCATTATTTCTCATTTTTCACCTTGAAATTATTGTAATTTAAAGCATAAAGAACTGTGCGATTTTATCAGTGTTGTTTTATCATAGCCCGGTAAATAATATTTTTTCATAATTTCACCAAGAATACAAATATTATTTCAACGTTGCAACTATATTTTATCCAATACTTGAAACTAAAGACATCTCATCTTTGACCGATACTATTATTTTACAGCAATGAAAATCCTCTCTTTCAAGCCAATTACCGTAAAATGCAAAATCCCACCGGTTCTCGACAGGAAATTGATGTGGCTCGGGATCCCGATTTTTAAGGTCGGGTTTCTACTGTTACCATATTCATTTTTCAGTATTTGATATTTTCCATCTGTAGGTTCGCCAGCCCTTGATTTAAGGCGGCATCAGATGGATTTTTTGAATAAGCGTGATTGTTTGGGACGACTTGAGTTAAGAGCGATAGCGATTCGACTTAACTCAAGCCTGCCGGCAAAGGTTGGAGATCGGTTTATGTTCCTTGATATGGCATCTTAAGTCAAGTCTCGGAATGCAATCTTATGGTTGATTAGCGATGTTACCCGCGAAAACCGGTGATATCTGGATACTGGTTACGGATTTATACACAAAACAGTTGCACTATTATCTCGAATATTGATTTTTTTGATAGAAGCATTGTGTAGTTCAACCCTTTTCAGGGTTGGGAGTTTTTTGGTCGTACTTCGGTCAACAGGTTATACCAATTGTTATTCATGTTTAACCCTTTCAGGGTTTAGAGCGATGGAAGTAGGTCAGACAATCCCGAAGGGATTGAACGTGAATAACATCAGACGAAGTCTGGTGGACAAAGAACGCTCCCCCCAACAAAACGCCGAAGGTGTTTAACATAAAATGCATGATATTGATTTTTCAGATAGAAGCATTGTGTAGTTCAACCCTTTTCAGGGTTGGGAGTTTTTTGGTCGTACTTCGTTCAATAGGTTGCACCTGTTGTTATTCATGTTCAATCCTTTCAAGGTTTATGAGAGATTATATATATATGAAAATCCCGGAGGGATTTAACATGAATAACATCAGACGAAGTCTGATGAACAAAGAACGTCCCCCACACACAAAAAAAACGCCGAAGGTGTTTAACAAGGAAACACGCAACCGGAATCTTTTCTTTTTACTTGACTTCTACTTGTTTAAGATTTATTTTCTCCTTGCAATGATATATACCAGAAATGGGAAATTGCAGTTATGTTTTTAAATTTTTCAACAAAATATGATGATATGCGAAGACATTCGACTGCTAGTAGTGCCGATATGTGGAAACCATTTCCATGTATTGACAATGTTAGCGATAATGACAAGGAAACATTGCATAAAAAGGAGGATCAATAATGGGCATGTTCAAAAAAAGGGTAAAAGTTTCCAACAGCAAAGATCCTGATAAATTTTTTGAAGAAGAGTTTTGGGTGGATACAGGAGCTCTTTATTCCTTTGTTCCCGAGGATTACCTTGAAAGGATAGAGGTAGAACCATCTGTTAAGCGAAATCTTATACTTGCAGATGGACGAGAGGATACGAGACTGCTTGGCTTTTGCAATTTTCAGATTGAAGGCTTAGAGGGCAGCATTCCTTGCCCGGTGATTTTCGCGCGAAAAGGCTCACTATTTCTGATAGGAGCTACAGCCTTGGAAAATTTCGGTGTGGAGGTAGATCCAATTCAAAAGAAGCTGAAACCAATTTTAGCAGTCATCGGAGGATTTTTGGCTTCACAATAGGGATTAAACATGAATAACATCAGACGAAGTCTGATGAACAAAGAACGTCCCCCACACACAAAAAAAACGCCGAAGGTGTTTAACAAGAGAGCACGCAACCGGAATCTTTTCTTTTTACTTGACTTCTACTTGTTTAAGATTTATTTTCTCACTGCAATGATATATACCAGAGATGGGAAATTGCAGTTATGTTTTTAAATCTTTCAACAAAACTTGATGATATGCGGCGACATTCGACTGTTATCTCGTGGAAATTTCTAAGAAATAAGGTTGATATATGTAAACCGTTTAAATCTATTGACAATGTTAGATGAAAGGAAACAAATGAATTTACAAGAAAAAGTAGACGCAAAAAAAGTCATGCTTGAAATGTTAAAATATTCATTTCCTGTGCCCTACTTGCTATATACAGGTGCAGAGAAGTTGCTACCATTTCTTGACAAGCAAGGTGAGATCAAAAATGCTGACGAGGAGTTTATTACCAATATTATCAAAACTGCGAAAGAAAATGGAGTTAGCGAATTTACTCTCAATTTTGATAAGAGTCAACTGACCGGACTTGATACAACAGTTAAGAAAGTTAAGGGTAGCATAGACTTTGATTTGGATATAGGAATAAAGGGCGAAACAAATGTCGAGCTACACATTAAGTTTAAAGAATGAATCATAAAAGTGCTGCATCGGACTTCTACTTCTTTACTCTCCGTGAGTCCCCTCGCTTCGTTCGGCGGCAGGTGAAGCAGAGGCATTAGATGTAAAGAATATATTAGAATATAATTTCTAAGTAAAAGGAGAATGTGGATGAATTCAAATGATTGGTTTGGTCTAATATATAGTGTACCTACTTTTTTACTTGTGATAGCCGCGTTCTGGCAAATCATTAAATCGAATCAACAGATTAGGATAAATATTGAAAGTATTGAATTGATTAAAAAAGATCTCCAACCAAATCTTGTATTATATCGAATATCTGATTCAAATTTCGTCCTTTATAATGTTGGAAAGGAACCAGCATATAACATATCAATAAGTCTATACAATTTGAAAAGTTGCCATCCGTTACCATTTTATGGAAAGGAATATATTGATATTCGAATTGATCCAAGAATCATTGCTGAAGCCGGTATAGCTGATATGAAAGAAGACATAAAACAGCTTAATATATCATATGATTCTAGATATAGTTGCATGACAACTAAAACATTCAATTGGGATGATCTTGATAAATGTGATTTCAATTCACAGGATTACAGACAAATGAATTCATTCACTTTTAAAAGTATAAATAATTAGAAACATTAGGCAAATAAAGAAAAGTTATAAAAGGGGAAGAGTTAATTAATGGCAACAAGATATTTCGTTTTTAGAGTGAATTATGATGATGCTCATAATTGGGTAATGGATGAACTATTTAATAAAGGAATACTAAGACAGGGATGGGGAATTTTAGGACTTGAACTGGTTGACATAAATGGAGAATGCGTTAAAAAGGAAAAATGGGTGAGTAATTATTTAAGTATTTGGAATGATTCCGAACAAAAGATATCCGGTAGATTTGATATCCTGTCCAGAATGTTGGATATTAAGAAAGGTGATATAATTGTTATACCCAAAACGTTAAATAACTACACACTAACAATTTGTGAGGTGTCAGAGGAATATCATTTTGATTTTAAGACCAAAACATCTTGGGATGATTTTAAGCATACTATCAAAATCATCAATCCAAGAAGCTACAGGTATGATTCTTTTGCTGAGGCAAAACTGATCGCTGCAAAATTTAAAGCATATCAAAGTCCGGTAAATAACATCTGGAATGGCGAGACTCAAAACAAAATAATAGAATTGTATAAAAAAGAACCGTCGGATAAATCAAAAACAATTATGCGAATAACAGAAGAAATATCAGACGAAGTATTGAAGTCTTTTTCATCTAGGATTCTTGGATTAGACCCTTCATATTTTGAAGATATTATCAGCGAATGTTTGAAATCCAAAGGCTATGAGATTATTGGAATGAGAAAATATGATAAAAAAGGAGCAGATGTTGATATTATCGCTTCATATTCATTGCCATTTTTTTCGGAGAAAATTGATTATCTTCCAACATTACTAATTCAAATAAAAAAGAAAGTCGGAACAGATTTGAATGATGAGAAAGGCGTTGATCAGCTTATAAAAAGTTCGAGCGATTATCCACACCCGATAAAAATATTAGTTAATACGACCGACAAGTTTTCGGATAAAGCGCGTAAAAAAGCAGATGAAAACGAAATACACATAATTAGTGGACTAAAGATATTTGATTTGATATTAAAAACAGAATTGAAGAATACCTAACGATTTGTAACTTTAGTTGTTTCCGTAAGTTTGCGTTTTTAAAATGTTGGCGGCATGTGAGCTCAAGCGTTAGGTGAATCAAAGTGGAGGATAAAATGAGAACTTTTAACAAGTCATTTGTGTTTTTCTTGACAATAACCATTTTTCTGATGTTTGGATGCCTGTTTGCGGAAAATCCTGATGATCCGCCGGGGTCAATTAAATCTGCTGTCGTTGGAGGTTATGCTTACCTGCAGGACCAAAGCGACCATAGTGGGATTTCAGTAATATTCACTGCTAAGTCACCATCTGCGGTAACTGATACTTTTTACACAAATAGCGCCGGATATTTTGCAGCAGGACTGAGTGAAGGTATATATTCAGTCAAATATGAAAAAGAACATTATGTGACTATTGAATTAGCAGATGATATTTTATTTGATGAAAACACAACATTGGAAAATGTCACACTACAAGGACCTTATATTGAATTATCTGGTAGTATATCAGGGACTTTAGAAAATTCATATAAATATCTTGTTGTTGGTAGTATTTCTATTCAAAGTGATGATACATTGAACATTCAAGAGGGTTGCATAATTAAATTTAATCCCGGAAAATCTTTTGATATTTATGGTAAGTTGTTTTTAAACGGTAATTCCAATGATACTATAACATTTACTTCAATATATGAGCAACCCTCTTATGATGACAAATGGAGAATAGAATGCCGGGCAAGTAATACTATTTTTAATTATTGTAAAATTGAGTATGGAAGAATATCTTTTTATAATGACAGCCTAACATTAAGTAACTCATTAGTGAAAAATGGCAATGTTTATATATCGAATTATTCTGCTGAAAGTGAGATGAAATCTGTATATATAACAAACAATAAAATTGAAGATGCATATATTGAAACTAAAGGACATACTTGCTCTATTAAATCTAAGATAACAAATAATAAATTTCTTAGATCAGTAATAAATTGTGGCTCTGGTTCAAGAACCTATATTGCTGAGAATATAATTGATAACGGATACATAAAATGCGCTTGGGATACAGTAAAAAGCAATCTAATAAAGAATAATACTTTAGGAGGTGGTAATGGAATAGAAGGGAGCCATAGTGGATATATTATCAATAATACTATAGTAAATAATAGTGGTTATGGTATATCTAGGTGTTATCAAATTACTGGGAATTATATTTATTCAAATCATAAGGGTGGTATATACATCTACGAATATGGTGCTAAAATCTATGGTAATATAATCGCATATAATGATTATTCTGAAATTGATTATGAAGGTATTAATTGTTCTAGTTTATATATATTTCAAAACACAATAGTTGACAATTCTGGAATTGGAATTAATTTAAATACTAACTCTTTTAGCAGCTCAAATATTAATAGCAACATTTTAACAGGATTACATAAAGCAATTAGTTTTGAAAATGTCACATTTAATAAAATGGGATATAATCTATTTTACAATAACACCTATAATTTTTATGGAGATAATCCTCCATTAGGATTTGGTGAAACTACTACAATTAATAATAATTCTGACTCTTGTGATACGTATTACAATATTTTTATGGATCCACAATTTGAAAACAACGACTCCTCATTCACAGTTTTGGGAATTTCACCTGTTATAGATGCTGGCGATCCAACATTTAGGTGGAATAGTTGGCAAGACTATGTAGTTGATCCAGATAGCACAATACCTGATATAGGAGCAAAATATTATGACCAGGGTTCAGCTGCACCAACAGCAGATTTTACATCTGATATCACATCTGGTAATTTCCCTCTTGTTGTACAATTCACGAATCAATCTACCGGACCGATTACAGAATACAGTTGGAATTTCGGAGATAATGAATCATCGTCAATCGCTAATCCTGTTCATGTGTATTCCTCAGAAGGCACTTATTCGGTCAGTTTAACTGTTACAGGTCCCGGCGGAGTTGATACAGAGGTAAAGACCGATTATATAACAGTAACAACACCGCACTATCCACCGGAAGTTTCATTCTCAGGTTCACCCACAACCGGCACGGCTCCTTTAACGGTAAATTTCTCTTCATCAGTTGTAAATGACCTCGATTCACTACGCTGGTATTTTGGAGATGGCGGTACATCCGCAGAATCAAATCCAGCATACAATTACCAAAATGTTGGCACATATACCGTCATACTCCATGCTTACGGACCTTATGGAACGGATACCGAGACAAAGACCAACTACATCAATGTAATCGCCCCCGATGCTGTTTCGGCAGATTTTTCAGCGCTTCCATTGACAGGCACAGCGCCGATGGGCGTTCAGTTTACGAATAATTCTGTCGGCACAATTGATTCGGTAAGATGGTATTTTGGCGATGGAAATAGCTCTACTGATATGAATCCCGCTCATGAATATCAATCGGCAGGCGTCTATTCGGTTTCATTGAATGTTTACGGTCCTGTTAATGATGATTCAAAAAGTAGAGAAAATTACATAACGGTTTATGACGCCCGACCAATTATCACGGATGTAAGCGATGTTCCAAACGACCAGGGCGGCAAAGTTTTCCTGAGATGGAGTCCCAGTGGTTTTGACGGAGCGGTTGGAAGTTCTGTCAATCAATACTCTCTCTGGCAGGCTTACGGAAGTGAATGGATCAGTATCAATAACACGCTGGCAACTCAATCTGATTCGTATGCTTACTTAGCATCTACCTTCGGCGATTCAACAACGGCAGGCGTCAGCTGGTCAAAATTTAAGATCATTGCTCATACAAGCGATCCGGCTACATTCTATACCAGTCCGGTTGACAGCGGCTATTCCATTGATAATATCCCGCCGGAAGCGCCCGGACAACTCTTAGCGTCAAAATCCGGGAATGACGTATCTTTGGAATGGGGCGTCAGCAACGAATCCAATTTTATGTATTACAAGGTATTCAGGAACTGGGATAAAATAGCAGAACAAACGTCCTCTCAGTATTTGGATGCCCCGGAAAATTTCAAAATGCCTTTATATTACCAGGTATCTTCGATTGATGACGCCGGAAACGAAAGTCCTAAAACAAATGAAGCCCTGGTAAATGCCACCAATCTCAGCTGGTATGTAAATGTACGAGCCGACCTTGGCGGAGATATCAATGATAATGATAATTTTCTCGGCGTTGCTAATGACGCCACAAATGCTTTTGATGTAAACTATGATATTCTGGAACCGCCCTTTCCGCCTAATGGATATGTTGCGCTGTATTTTCCGCATACCGAGTGGAATCATGCGCTCGGCGATAACTTTACACAGGATGTAAAACCGGAAATTGCTCTCAATGATACACTTCAGGTGTGGAATTTTGATGTTATATCCGATCAGGCGGGTACTGTTGATTTAACATTTAATCTTAGTGAAGGATTTCCGGAGAACGCCACAATTATTTTAAAGAATATTAATACAGATGAATCATTTCTCATCGCAGATGGAGCTACAATATCCTTTGCGATTGTTACCGGAAATACGGAAAGTTTCACAATCAGCATCGGTAATAACGTCCCGAATAAACCGTTAGATGTATCATTAAACACGCCATCTACGACCGGGTTTTCATCTTTAACATGGACTGACAATTCGGAGATTGAAGAAGGTTATATTGTTTACAATTCAGCTGACGGTGCAAGTTTCAGTTTTGTCGATTCTTTACCGGCAAACAGCGTTTCATTTACAGGGGACGCATTGGCTAATCTTGATATTAACACGCAGCATTGGTTAAAAGTTACTTCTTATAATGTAGCGGCGGAAAGTGAAGGCGCTATAGATAGTTTATATACACTTTCAAATATTCCTTCCGAACCAATAATTACAGATTCAACTCTCACAACAATAAGCATATCCGTTGATGAAAACAATAATCCGGTCAATACCGAATTTGCCATTGGAATTACAGGCGGGAGCTTTGGTCAGACCACTCATTATGTTCAATCAGACGGTTCAGTGTCAGAAGCCACATCCCAATTTTGGGCTGCCAAAGAAACCTGGGGTACAAAAACTGTAACCGGATTGACTCCTGAAACGTCTTATTCTTTCAAGGTAAAAAGTAGAAACGGCAACAATGTAGAATCACAGTTTGGACAGTCCGCCTCAAAATCCACGGGCAGTTATCCGACTGTTTCACTGATTAATCCTGTCGGTCCCGCGATTTTGCATAGTAGCTCAACTTATTCAGTAAATTGGATATTGAGCAATCTGTCATTTGTCGATAGTGTCTTTGTGTATTATTCATCTGATAGTGGAACGACGTATGACCTTTGTAAATCTTTGAGCAATGTAAATACCTACAGTTGGACCACAGCATCGGAGTACCTGACTTATGGAGGCAAAATTAGGGTAAAAATCAAAGATGAATCAGGTCAATCCAGATATGATGAGAGTCATCGACCTTTTGTCGTTGTGGGAGACAGTTTATCAAATCCTATTCAAACGGGATGGACACTCTGGGGCGTTCCATTATCACCTTATGTAAGTTCAATCACGGATAATCTTGGAGATGATTTCAGCGGGGGCTGGTGGTCTTTTGACTATCTGAATGGGGGTTATACTATTAATAGTTCTTTAATGGCAGGCGAAGGCTACTGGCTTGCAACTGATGCCGATGCTGTTTTGGATGTAAAGGGTCAGCCGGCAACCTCTGCGACAACATTTGATTTGACAAAAGGATGGGAACTGATAACAAACCCATTAGTCACAGACGTCAATAAAGATAGTTTACTTGTTACAAAAGACAATAGTACAATTCTTTTTTCTGATGCTGTAACCAATGAATGGATTTCCAGTGTGTTCTATCACTACAGTCCATCGCTTGGTGGTTATGAAATGTGTGATATACTTGAACCATGGAAAGGTTATTGGTTTGGTGTAGCGGATTCCGGTGTTTCCGTTACCTTTACAATTCATTCGGTTTCTGATCAATTAGCAAAATCAAATCAGTTTGCCAAATCGACAGTTTCCGATACCGGATGGACTGTACAGATAGAGATTAATGCTGGTTCTGTTCAAGATATGGCTCTGTTTGGTGTGGATAAAAATGCTACCGATAATTTTGATACTTTTTTCGATACCCCAAAACCGCCAATACCTCCAAGTCCCGACTATGTTTATATGACTTTTAAACATCCTGACTGGCATCCGGTGTTTGGAGAAAATTATGTAGTTGACATCAGAAGTCCTTTAGGAGATTCAGATATCAAAGAATGGGCGGCACAGCTTATTTCAACAGTTGAAGATAAGCCAATAACAATCTCGTGGACGTTGGAAAATTTTCCTGAAGATATTGATTTAGCGCTTGATTTAGGAGCGGGTTTAATTAATATGAAAGAGCAGGAAAATATTGAAATTCCTTATAGCGGTGAAGCAATATCATGCATCTTCAAAGCAGGTGAATCGTTATTATCCATTTTTGATGAAAACGTTATTCCAAAAGAATTTTCATTACTTCAGAATTATCCAAATCCGTTCAATCCAACGACGACAATTTGCTATGGATTACCTGAGAAATCACATGTCACCCTAACATTATATGATTTAAATGGACGACAGATTGAAATATTGGTAAATGAAAAACAACAACCCGGGTATTATAAAATCTCTTGGGATGCTTCACAGTTTAGTTCCGGAGTCTATATATACCGAATCCAGGCAGACGGGTTTTCAGCAGTGAAGAAGTGTATCCTGATAAAGTAATATTTACCTTGAAAAGGTATAAATATAAAAACCCGATCTTAAGAATTGGGCTTTTTATTTCAAATATTTATTTTTTTGTGGCTCGTCCCCGTAAGTCCTTGATATTCAGACTATGACAGGATACGAAAATGTACAAACAGACGAATATTTCCAAATTAAAAAGAAATAATTCGAGATTATGAAACACAAGAGATTATTTACTATTTTCATCATATTGTCAATTTTTCTAAACAGATCATATGGCGCTTTGCCAACGGAATTTGATTTACGCGATGTAACCGGAGAGAACTTCGTAACCGGAGTCAGGCGGCAAAGCGGTGGGACTTGCTGGACGCATGGTACTATGGCGGCAATAGAAAGTAATCTATTAGCCACAAATAATTGGTCAAACGCCGATGAATATGGCGAACCAAATTTAGCAGAATATCACCTTGACTGGTGGAATGGATTTAATGAATTTTATAATGCCGATATTGATCCGCCAACAGATACCGGATTGATAGTACATCAGGGCGGCGATTATCTGGTGACTTCGGCTTATTTGACACGCGGAGACGGCGCCGTAAGAGATATTGACGGGCAATCTTATGATTCCGCGCCTGAATTTAAAAATGCTGATTACCATTATTACTACGTCAGAGACATCGAATGGTATGTCGCGGGAACAGATTTAAGTAATATCAATACAATTAAAAATAAGATCATGACACACGGCGCAATTAGTACATGTATGTGTTCAAACAGCAGTTTTATATCGAATTACATTCATTATCAGCCTCAAGATAATGGCAATGATCCAAATCATTCGGTTGCCATAATTGGTTGGGATGATAATAAAGTCACTTCCTGTTCACAACCGGGTGCGTGGTTATGTAAAAATAGCTGGGGCGCTGACTGGGGTGAAAACGGATGTTTCTGGATTTCCTATTATGATAAACATTGCGGTAAACATCCTGAAATGGGAGCCGTATCCTTTCAGAATGTTGAACCAATGAAATATGATCATGTTTATTATCACGACTATCATAGCTGGCGAGCGACTATGGCAGATTGTAAAGAGGCTTTTAATGTTTTCAGCGCAGCCGGTGGCGAATATCTTAAAGCCGTTAGTTTTTTCACCGCTACAGATAGTGTGAATTATACAGTCAGAATCTATGACCGTTTTGATGATGTCGATTTACAGAACCAGCTTGCCGCTAAATCCGGCACAATTAATCATACCGGGTTTCATACCGTCGATTTAGATACGATTATTACTCTTTCTCAAGATAATGATTTTTACATCTATTTAAATCTCTCTAATGGCGGACAGCCCTTTGACCGAACATCAGAAGTGTCGGTATTACTTGGCGCTTCTTATAAAAACAGCGTCGTTGAATCCTCTTCTGATTCTGGTCAAAGTTACTACCGAAGCGGTGACCAATGGTTAGATTTATACGATTATGTAGATCCAATATGGGGGGTCCGGTATGGCAAATTTCTGTATAAAAGCGCTGGCAACCGATACTTCGATAATTATAGCCCTGGCTCATAAAAACGCATTTGCTGTCGGCGAAAAGGTAAGCATGCCTATTATCGTGAAAAATTTCTTTAACATTGCATCGATTACTTTAAACATTCAATTTAACGATTCCGTATTAACATTTATCGGCTCGGCACCTGTTGTCGGCGGTATAATATTTTCAGAGCTTACAAATGCGGATAAAATCTCATTAAGCTGGTCGGATGACAGCGGAATAAATTCCGTAAATATTAGTAATGGCAAATTGCTTGATTTAAATTTTACCTATAACGGCGGGACAAGTGATTTGGAATTTCTTGTTTCCGAGTGCGAAATTACCAATTCTCAAAACATGCCCCTGAGCGTAAATTATATCAACGGCAATGTGTATATAGACCTTTCGGAGCCCGTTATGTGCCTGAATCATGATACCGGTAATTTGGAAATGGCGATCTACAATGAGGGTTCGATTGCCGCAGATAATTCTACCAGAAGTGGCCCGGGAATTTCATGGAATGGTCACAACGGTGCGTATGTTGGCGGCTTGATTTTCGGTAATTCCGCAAGAGGAAGCATCAATGGACTTCTCGGAAGTTTTGCCGCTCTTTATCTCAACTTAGTTCAGGATTTCCATAATGTAGAAAGTGACTTTGCTTCAGGATTTATATCGGACGATAATTTTGATCAAGCTACTTATGCCGTTTTCAATGATAACGGCGCGCCCAATCCTTATGGCGTAAATATTATCCAGAAATCTTTCACAAATACAGGCGAAAATTTTGCTTTCATCAGATATGGATTTGTCAATACTACAGATGAAACGATAAACGATTTTTATGCGGGACTTTTCATTGATTGGGATATTGACAATTACTCAACAAATTCAGGTGGATATGATGTGGCAAATAACTTAGTCTATGAATATGGCAGTGATGTTTCTCGTCATTTTGGAGTTGCGGCTCTGAGTGGATTAGCCGGAATGAAAATTACAGAAAAACGTTCAAGCATTGGTGATTCCGATGATATCCGAGAGACTTCCTTTGATTGGATTTCTACTTTAGATCAGGATCAAATTACAAAGTATGCTGATCTCAGAACCTGGATTGGCAGTCGTTTAGGTGATATTGTCCCTGAAGATACAAACTGGGTAACTTTTGCAATTGTTGCCGGAAACAATCTTTCGGAAATAAAAGTAAATGCTGATGCAGCTTATGAAAAGGCTCTTGAAGTCGGTTGGACAGATATTCAGGTAAGTATTGAAAATAACGATGATGCTCAAATTCCTTCGGAGTACTTCTTATATCAAAACTATCCAAATCCTTTCAATCCGGTTACGACTATTCATTATCAACTGCCAAAATCCGAGCATGTAATATTAAATATCTATGATTTAACCGGGCATCTTGTTGAAACACTTGTAAACGAAATTAAGACGCCCGGCTACTATAGTATTACCTGGAATACATCCGGTGTTAGTTCGGGTATTTATATGTACCGGCTCGAAAGCGGTAATTTTATTCAAACAAAGAAAATGATGGTTCTGAAGTAATTTGGACTCATAAGTGTACAATCATTAAAGCCCGACCTCAACAATCGGGCTTTTACTGTTTCAATAGTCATTTTGGGGGTGTTTGATGTTTTCCAGCCGTAGGTTCGCCAGCCCTTTGACTTAAGGCGGCATGCAGAGAGGGAGAAATGGAGTATTGGAGTGATGTGGAGTAGTGGATGACGGATTTTAGATTGAAGATTTTATTGGTTGAATTAGTTTAATGCGAATACCTTGAAAAGGTGAAACTGATATATCGACACAACTCAGAATTGTTCTTTTTACCTTTTCAAGGTGCATTTGATCAGCTGGATGTCGGATACTGGTTGCTGGTTACTGGATATGGATTTATACACAAAACAGTTGCACTTTATATATAAATTCAATAACGTCATATCAACGTGGTACATCTTTAAACTGGTTGAATTGGTTGAATGCGAATACCTTGAAAAGGTGAAATTGATGTATCGACACAACTCAGAATTGTTCTTTTTACCTTTTCAAGGTGCGTTTCACAGAATGTAAATATTTGTGAGATATGATCAACAATTATGATAACCTCCTCGGTTTGGGATTAGAAATAAGTACTTGACATAATAGCTGCTTAGAGTTAAAATTACATGCAGTAAACAGTGGAATAATAACCGCCATAATGCTCGAATTACTATTATAATAAGGGAAACAGATGAAGATTCTTTCTCGAATAGTTGATCCAACAAATAGGCTGATTTGTTGGATATTTCTGATAACGTTGTGTCTATCTCCATTAATTGCGCAGGATTTGCCAACTGTGGCAATCATGGAATTTGAATCATCGGGGATGAGCGAAACCGATGCCGCTAATATCACTTCCCGGTTTGGATATGAACTTTCAAAAACAAACCGTTTTAGAATTACAGAACGACAGATGATGGAAGAGATATTGAATGAGCAAAAGTTTCAATTGTCCGGTTGTACTTCCAGTGAATGTGTCGTTGAAGTTGGACAATTGCTTAGCGTGAAATATATGATTGCCGGTGAGGTATCGAAAACATTTGATCTGTATTCTTTGCATGTCCGAATAATCAGCGTTGAAAGCGGCGAGGTTATCGCCCAGGTTATTGAAGATTATGAAGGATCTGCGCGTGATTTCATTACCGGAACAGTTCGAAATGCTGCTTTAAAACTTGCCGCTGAAGCAAGAACAAGCGGCAGTGGCAGTAGTGGAGAACTTGCAAAAAGAGTAGTCACAAAAACCGGACAAGTGAGTTTTACTCTCAACATCTCTCCCGTAAATGTGTTTATTGACGATAATTATAGCGGGGAAAACAACACGAAAAATGTCAGTTTATCGCTGCCTATGGGCGATCACACGGTTAAATTGTCTGCGCCGGGGTTTCAGGATTACGAAAAAGTTATATCTGTTTTACCGGATTAAAACATAGAATATACTGTAGAGATGCAGCCGGGCGCTGCTGAAAGTGTTTCGGATATTAACACGGGAATTGTCGTAGTTCGCTCTATTCCGGAAGGCGCCGGAGTTTATTTCGACGGTCTTGATGTAGGAACCACACCTGTGCAGATTCCGAAAGCCGGAACAGGTAAACATCTTTTACGTATCGAAAAAACGCTTTATCATGATTATCTCGAAGAAATCAGTGTTCAACCGGATGGAATCATACAGGCGCTTGCGGAATTGGATGCTGCATTCGGTTCTCTAACAATTGTATCCACACCGGCAGGCGCTGTAGTATCCTTAAATGGTCAGATAAAAGGGCGTACCCCTTTAACAATCAGTGAACTGGCATCCGGCGAATATGAAATCACCATTACAAAAGACTTGTATCATAGTTATACCGAAAGATTTATTGTTACAGATGGTAGTGACAATACTCGCGACATCACTCTTTTACCGGCATTTGGTCAGCTGATAATAGAGACTAATCCAGTTGGGGCAACCATATATCTGGATGGACAAATTAAAGGTCAGACACCCAAATCCTTCAATGAACTTCCTTCAGGAAATTATGCTTTACGCATTGAGAAAAATTTATATCAGCCGGTTGAGACTACAATATTAATAGAAGATGGAAAAACTAATAAACAGGACTATATACTTGAGCCAAGGTTCGGAACATTGAATATTACCGGAACACCTGTTGGCGCTAAAGTGATAATAAATGGAAACGACGCCGGTGCATTGCCGCTTAAGAGTTATAAAGTATCGGCAGGTTTGGTAGAGATCACCGTGAAAGAATATAGGTTCCACGATAAGACACTATTTCAGCAAGTGAACATCGGCGATATGCATGACCTCGATATTCAATTGGAAAGACACACCGGCGCTATAGTGGTTTTAACTGATCCTCCGGGAGCTGCTGTTGATTTGAATAACAAGAATTATGGTGATTCACCTAAGATATTGAAAAACATGCCAACCGGATTATATGGTCTAACAGTCACTCATTCGGATTATCTGTCCGTGAATAAGGATTTCAGTCTTGCATTGAATGAAAGAAAGGAATTCGACATCAAACTCATGACCTATGCGGGCAGCATTCAGCAGGAAATCGATCAGGTAAAATGGAAACGCAATATTAATATTGCAAGCACAGGACTGCTCGGCATTACCGCCGGAATCATAAAAATCATGAGTATCAAAGCATATCAGGATTATGAAAATACAGCAGTTACGGCTGATGCACTGGACTTTTACGATAAAGCCAACAGTCTGAACAAACTTTCCGGATATATTGGTATAGCCGCAGGATTATCAGCCACGCCAATTATTAAATGGCAGATAGATATTGGAAAACTGTATGGAGTACTATATGGAGAGCGGTATGGAGTGCGTTGACTGTGTCAATGCAGTAGTAGCGCCGACGCAGTCGGTGCACTCCATACACAGAAAGATAAATGATAGACGGAACTTATAAAACATACAAACACAATCCACCGCATCTTTTTCGAAGTAATGCGAAATATTTCATTACCGGCGCTACCTACGAGCATGTTCGTTACATGAAATCCGATGAAGCGAAAGATATTTTCCTGAATTACCTGTTTAAAAGTTTCGAACATTACAATTGGAAAATTGAGGACTGGGTAGTTTTAGATAACCATTATCATCTGATGGCAAATGCACCTGAAAATGCCGAAACTTTGGCGCAAGTGATAAATAATGTTCATCGCTTTAGCTCGGGTGGGATTAAATCTTTGGATTTGGAGTGCATTGACTGCGTCAATGCAGCACCGACACAGTCGGCGCACTCCATAGAGCACTCCATAAAAAAAATGTTCCACAACTACTGGGATACCTGTATTACTTACGAAAATTCTTATTATGCGCGGCTGCATTATCTCTGGTATAATCCGGTAAAGCACGGATATGTAAAGTATCCGTTAGAATGGAAATACGGTAGTTATTATTACCGGCATCATGACGAGAAAGAGTATCTAGATAAAATTATGAAACTCTATCCCTGTGACAAAGTGAAAGTATTTGATGATTTTTGATATGATATGGAGAATATGGAGTACATCAACTGTGTTGATGTGAGGATGTATTAATGCGAAGAAATGAAACGGAGAAAAAGAATAGAGCTTTCACCGACAGCAGCTGCATTGACACAAGTCGGGAGCCTGGCAGGCAGTCGGTGCAAAAGGCAGCATCGACACGGTCAATTCAAAAAGGTGGCATCGAGAGCATCTGCATCTGCATTGACACAGTCAACGCACTCCATATTACTCCAAAAAACTCCAAAATAGGAGAATATTAATGAACTATAAAATATTATTAATAGCGTTAATAATAAGCGGATATTTTGCTTGTGATGACCTGGAGCATACTAATCCGGTTGACCCAAATGTCGATATTACCGCACCGAGTAACCTGCAACTCAGCCAACAGAATATCCATACTGTGTTACTATCCTGGAACTTCAGCGGAGATAAATACGATGGCTTTATCATAGACCGTAAAATCGGCTCGGATTCCTGGCAGATTGAATATGATACTGTAGCCTGTGAAATTCACAGTTATACCGATACATCGGCTGTACCGACGGAATCTCATACTTATCGGATTTATGCTTATGCCGATGAAAATCAATCATCATCGATCAGCAAAGACATCACTTTGGTATTTCCCGCCCCGGAAAACCTGCAACTGACACAATTATCGGATACAACCGTTGCTCTGCAATGGCAGGATAAAAGCAATGGGGAAGATGGTTTCATTATTAATAGGGAAAAGGACAGTGGGACATGGGAAACTGAAATCAAGAAAACCACAGCCACAACCTGGACGGATTCTACTGTATCTCCGGGCAGTACCTATTCTTACCAGGTCAAAGCCTTTAGAGGTATAAAAACTTCGACCACTGTCGAATCTCAGTACCAGAATATCTTTCAAGCGCCGAGCAACCTGTCCGCAACTGCAATAGATGACCAATCCCTGCGCCTGAATTGGACGGACAACTGTGGTTTTGAATCAGGCTATCGTGTAGAAAGGAATGACGGCGGTGGGTTCATCCAGATCACTGAATTGAATGCCAATGTAACAACCTATAAAAATGAAGGTTTGACTTATGGTCAAAGTTATTCATACCGTGTAAAAACCTATACATCACAAAATGAGAGTGATTATTCCAATGAAATTCAGGCGGAGACGGTATTTCCTGCTCCATCTTCTTTAAGCGCCGAAGCCATAGACGATCAGTCAATCCAGTTAACCTGGACAGATAAATGCGGCTATGAATCGGGCTATCGAATTGAGCGTAATGACGGTAGCGGATTTGTGCAGGTTGCTGAGATCAATGCAGATATAGCAACGTTTATCGATGAAGGTTTGACTTACGGACAGAGTTATTATTATCGTGTGAACGCATTTACGGATCGGAATGAGAGTGATTATTCCAATGAATCCAACTCAGTTAAAATGATTATTCCAGCACCAACCAACTTGTCCGATTCTGCGATAGACGATCAGTCTTTACAACTTACCTGGGAGGATAATTGTACTTTTGAGTCGGGCTATAGAATCGAGAGAAATGACGGTGGCGGGTTTACTCAGATAGGAGAGGTCACTACGGATGTGACGACTTACACCGATAACGGCCTGATCTACGGTCAGAGTTATACTTATCGGGTAAAAGCCTTTACAAACAGGAATGAGAGTGATTATTCCAATGAACTTCAAACAGAGACGGTATTTCCAGTGCCCGCGAATCTCACTGCCAATGCTATCAATGACCAAACGATTGAACTCACTTGGGAAGATAACTGCAGCTTTGAATCAGGATATCGAATTGAACGCAATGACGGTAGCGGATTTGTACAGGTTGCTGAGGTTGATGCAGACATTGTGACTTACACAGATGCCGGTTTGACTTATGGTCAAAGTTACAGTTACCGGGTGAAAGCGTTTACCACCTATTATGAAAGTGATTACTCCAATGAGATTCAGGCAGAAATGATAATCCCTGAACCATCTAATCTCGCAGTCACTATTATAGATAATCAATCCGTACAACTCACATGGAAAGATAATTGTACCTTTGAAATGGGCTATAGAGTCGAACGCAATGAAGAAGTCGGCGCATTCACTGAGATCGCCGATCTGGATGCAAATGCAGAGGATTACACAGATGAGGGATTAACTTTTGGAGTAATCTACACTTATCGAATTCAAGCCTATACTTATAGCAATGTTAGTGATTATTCTGAAGAAGTCATTACCAATATGAATGTAGTTGTTGACATTGATGGCAATGTTTATGTAGTTGTAAAAATTGGCGATCAATGGTGGATGGCAGAGAACCTTAAAGTGACCCATTATCGGAATGGTGATGCTATTCCAAAAGTGACCGGCACTTCAGATTGGGATAATCTGACAACAGGCGCTTATTGCAATTATAATAATGATGACAGTAATGAGGAAACATACGGAAGTCTATATAATTGGTATGCGGTGAATGATAGCAGAGGCTTAGCGCCTGCAGGCTGGC
>JAUVYH010000014.1 GCA_030603165.1 Fidelibacterota bacterium | reverse complement strand
GTGTTTTATTAACCCCCAACTTAAGTTGGGGGTCTATAGTAAGTTACGTAGGCATAGAACTGTTTTAAAAGTTTCCATAATTACCAGATGAATTCAACTTCTGATGCTTTTTTTAGTGGACTCATTATTTATTATCCGTAGCTTTTAATGTTATTGATCTCAATCTCATTAGTTCATCTTTTTTAATACTTTTTGGCAAAACGACCAATTCATACTTACCTGCTTTTTTTAAGGTAATCTGACCGATTTTTTCCTTTGCCATTTCCTTATCTTTGCCAACCAGATTTCTCTGTTTTGTCGTCGCCTTAACTGTCGATATGATCTCATTATCTTTCACTTTTAATAAATACTCGCTTCCCTTTTGCGCTTCAGGACAGCCGTAACAAATCTCAACATCAAATTTACCAGGTTTGTCAATCCAGAGAGTCCATTTAGCTCCTTCATCAACAGAAGTCCAATTTTCAATATAGTTACCCGCTCGAGTACCTGAGCCGTGATAATACTTAAGCTTATTTTTATTAATGACTGCTTCTCCGGCTCTGAGTTCTACGGAACCTTTTCCGCTCTGTCTAATTCTGTTCTCAACTTTCGGTTTTCCCTTGAGTTTTACTACAACTACACTACAATCAGGATCGGGGGATTTTTTACCAACATTGATGGTAATCCCTCTTTTGCTCTTTTTGACATTTAATGGCGTTTTCGATTTATCAGCCAGCAAATATGCAGATGCGATTTTACTCTTTAAACCGGGAACCGGCAATTTACCATTTTCCGGCCATTCAAAAACATGCAGATACATTGTTTTGTCTTTCATCGTACAACGTCCCCAATCCAGTTGCCGAAAAACTGTCCGGGTAGTACCATAGATACTTTCGCCGTTAGTAGCCATCCAATTACCCATTTTCTGAAGTCTGTCCAACTCTTGGAGCGTCAATGTGCCTTCAGGCGAGGGACCAACATTCAGTAAAAAATTACCACCTTTGGAAGCAATATCTACCAGCATATGAATAAGTTCTTTCCTGGTTTTGTAAGTCACATCTTTGCCTTTATACCAAAAGCCCCTGTCATTGCTGATAGTGATATTTGACTCCCAGTATCCGGGATAGCCAAAGTTAGGAATTCTTTGCTCCGGTGTGGCAAAATCACCATAAATATCAACACCCCGGTTGTTAATGATTAATTGAGGATTTATTGTCCGCATCATTTTGACCAATTCAGTCATATCCTTTTTGATGCGGAGATGTTCATAAGGAGCCCCGTTTTCTTTTGCAGACGGCCAGTGAATATCAAACCAGAAAATGTCAACATCTCCATAATTGGTCAGTAATTCCTGCACCTGTCCTTTTTCAAATTCATAGCAAGCCTTCCATAATTCAGGATTCGTATCTATCAGGGATGGATCATATTCCCAATGTGATACGGAAAATCTCCGGGCGGCCGAATGATACCAATCCAGGTGTGAAAAGTAAAATCCTACTGCCAGCCCTTCGGCCCGGAAAGCCTCAACAATCTGCCTGACAATATCAGGATTTTCGCTTTGACTATAGAGGCATTCAGGATTTGTGATTTTTAAATCAGTATAGGCTGTTTCAAAATTACAGAAACCATCATGATGTTTGGTAACAAAAACCACATACTTCATGCCGGCATTATTAGCAGCCTTCGCCCATTCACGGGCATTAAATTTCACAGGGTTAAAAGTTTTGTAAAGCTGTAAACTTTTTTCTCTTTCTTTGGGACTTTCTTCTCTGGTAATATGCCAGATATAACCAATCTCCGTCTGTGACCATGCTCCCCAGTGGATGAACATACCAAATTTCCAGTCATTCCACTCTTTCATTCTTTCTTCAGGTGCCATCATTGAGGCATCCGGTTTGGCCTGTAGAAATGATACCAAACAAACCAAACAGGTGAGTAATCCAAAATTTTTTGCATAATGTTTCTTTTTCATCATTTATTCTCCTCTTTTACCTTTATAAAAATTATACCTCGAGGTTCAGAACTACTTTACAACACATCAGTAATGGTATCAAATTCAAGATTCGTCCCATAATTGGTTTATTTCGGAATTGATGCATTTAAATTTTTGTGACACGCGACCTTTCCATAATACGCGATAATGACAAAGCAGATCAATGGTACAAAATAAGCCATATTGATACTACCAGTCAAATCGGAGACCTTGCCCTGAATCGATGTAAGAATGGCACCGCCAAGAATTGCCATAATCAATCCCGAACCACCAATTTTTGTATCCTCACCGAGACCACGTATTGCTAATCCAAAAATAGTCGGGAACATTAGCGACATGCAACCCGAAATTCCAACCAGGGCATAGACACCAATATATCCTCCGGCTAAAATAACAATCATTGTCAAACCGATGGCTACAACAGCAAGTATTGCCAATAAATTTCCCGGGGCCAAAAACCTCATCAAACCAGTGCAGATAAACCGAAAAACTGTGAATAATAAAAGAGACGCCAAATAATAAGTCGAGGCGTCCGCTTCATTAAGCCCTAATTCCTTAATTACATAGCGAATTGTGAACGACCAAACGCCTATCTGCGCCCCAACATAGAAAAACTGTGCAACGACTCCCCAAACATAATGCCGGTTATGGATAAGTCGCTTAAAAGTTGGCACCAGGTCAAGTTTGCCAGCTGCATCAGAAGCTTTGGGCATTTTGGTCGCCGCCATCAGAACCCACAACACCACAAGAAAGAGAGCAACCGCAACATAAGGACCCATAACAGCAGCAAGTTCCCCGGATTGAATATGATTTAATTGCTCTATACTCATAGCCGCACGTTCTTTCGCATTTGCCGAATTGAGATTGGAAAGAATAAACAGTTTACTCAGCAGGATTCCTATTATAGATCCAATCGGATTGAACGACTGTGAAAAGTTTAATCTCTGTGTTCCCGTTTCCTCCGGTCCCATAGCAACAATATAGGGATTGGCGGCAGTTTCCAAAATGGACAATCCCCCGGCAAGGATGTAGAGAGCAGCTAAAAAGTGGAAGTAATTCATAGTCTTACTTGCCGGATAAAACAACAATGCCCCGATAACAAACAAGCCAAGCCCCAAAAGAACTCCTGATTTGTAGGTATATTTTTTAATAAAGATTGCCGCCGGCAGTGCCAAACAGAAATACGATCCGTAAAAAGCCAATTGAATCCAGGAGGTCTGAAAATCGGACATGCTCATGATTTTTTTAAAAGCAGCCAATAGCGTATCGGTCATATTGTTTGCCAACCCCCACCAGGCAAAACAGCTGGTTAGCAGAATAAAAGGCCAAAGAATGTGATGGGGTACTACCCATACTGCTTGCTTGGTACCATTAGCGTTTAAAGAAGAAACTTCTGTCATCTGTAAACTCCTTTATTTTAATTAACTTATCCTTATTTTCTCGAGCATAGTAACTATCAAAAATCTTAGATTAAAAAAATTATGATCTAAAACAACCTATTATCGATATCATAATAAAAACATTTTATTTGTGTAAGATTTTTTCTGTGGTTTGCTTCATCAATGAAATTTTTGCTTTTCCATCCATCACTATTTCTTTTACAATAATTTTAACAATTGCGGTAATATCCTTTAGAACTTTTTCTGGGGCCGGTTTACCAAATTCATTTTTTTTCTTCTTGTTTTTGGTCCGAGCTGAAATGTTTAGAGATAAATAAAACTAAAAAACAAGTAATCATTGCATAAATCTTTCAATTTCTTCACGATTATTAATTTATTTAAAGATTAAGCATGGCTTCGCTTCCTGAGTCACAATACTGGTAATGTGCCTCTTTTTTCACGTATTCTATGCAAAAAATGGATTTACACTTTAGCAGCCGGAAATGCTATCCAATTCAGCCAGATTCAAATTTCGGATGACATTAAATATTTTCTTCTTTTTTTAGCCATAAAGTTCATACTCTGCATTTAATACGTATATTTATTATACCAAATTATACTCATATAGTCAAGGAATTTCTATTACTTTTTTTGCATATTCTGTTTAATGAGTTTTACCCCGACGCAAGCACCGGATATTTAATCGATTAAAATGTAAATCAGTCCGTAAATTTTAACCTAAAGTTTAAATAAAGATATTAAATGTATTGAGAATTTGAACTTAGATAATTGATTATTCAATGCATTGTACCAATTCCCAATACGCTAATCAATAAAATACTTGCAATTATAAATTCTAAATAAAGGAATATTTTGGCTTTTGACCCCTTTTTCCTGTTTTTAGAAAATAGCATATAGAAAAAACTAGCCCAACTACCAATCATTCCAGCTATACCACAAATTACAATTCCCAAAAACGCAAGGGAATCACTAAAGTGTATATGTTTTATAAACCAAAAATTTTGCCTGATTATTTCTGAACTAGTATTTTGCCAAATTGATAATGATATTTCACCACTCCAAATATCATTTACTAATGATTTTGGTGAAATTAAACAACTATTTCCAATCAAATACCATCCTAGTCCAATAATCCCAATTAACACTCCCAACACAGTAAACCAAAAGGATGTTTCTCCAAAAATAATTGCAGGTACTATCAAACTATTTATTTTTTTATTTTTCAAATTATTACTCCTAAAAGATAGTAAGGGCTTTAATAATTAATCGAATTCCAGCTAAAAACATAACACCAATTATTAACCAACGAACAATTCCAGGTTTAACTTTGACCATAATTCGTGAGCCAACAAATGCACCAATTATCATTCCCGACATACAAGGAACTGTAACTATTGGAAAAAGTCCGCCTCCCAAAATATACGGCCATACAGCTGCAGAATCACCAATACTGATCATAATAGTGCTACAGGTTGCGGCTACTTTTAATGGAACCATCATTGCTAAATTAAAAATCGGCACGATAGCCCAGCCTGCTCCCAAACCGAACATACCAGATATTAATCCCGCAACACAAAAGAGCGGCATTCCAATTCCAAGATTAGTAATTTTATAATCAATAATCCTGTTTAATGATTTCTCTTCGTAACTTGTACCCAAATCAAATATGGCCGTAAAACTATCAACACGATCTACTTCCGGATATTCCATCTGCTTCCCTGCAAATATAAACAACAATCCAATGGCAATCACAATAAGTCCTAATAAACCCCGCAATACAGATTCACCGATCTCGCCCGTAACAGTATAAAGATACCCCGCAATTAAAGCCCCAATAACAGCAAATAACGTATAAGGAACCGCAGCAAGTAATACAAGCTTGTAATTGGCGATTCCGTATCGCAAATACTGTCTCCCGGCAATTATAGATCCAACCATTGCGATAAATAATCCTGTACTACGAACTATATAGGAATCAATCGGAGTAAAACCTAACATCAGAGGTGTGAATATTACCCCTCCCCCCACACCCGCAAGTACAGCAAAAATACCAATTAATATACAGGAAAAAAATAATATGTTTACAAATAAAATCGGATCAACTTCCAGTTCTGGACCTAATAATTCACTTCCAGTTGAACTGTATACGACTGATCCAAACAAGATACCAAAAGCTATAATTCCGAACAACAAGTATTTTCTTGGGAAATTATTCATAAATCTGACCAGTAATAACAATTAAATAAGCACCTATATTAATATATAGGACAAGAAATTATCTGTTGGATTGATATATTTCCGTTTTATGATATCCCTGATATTTAGGAGTATAGCTTTTCTCCGCAGGATTCACGAATTATAAGTTTAGGTTTCATTACTTTGCGAGCTACAGATTTTTCACCTTCAATCTTGGATAACAAGCATTTAACAACATACTCGCCGATCTTTGCGGTAGGTTGATGAACTGTTGTTAATGGAACAGCTGCGGTTTCACCCATATTTATATCATCAAATCCTACAATCGCAACATCCTGAGGTACTTTTACGCCCTGCTCAGATAAAGCCTTTATAAACCCAAGTGCTGACAAGTCGTTATAAATGAATAATGAGTCTGGCCAATCTTTTATTGTGAAAAATTGTTGTCCAAGGTTATAACCGGATTTATAATCATTACGTTTTCCGGTAACTTTTAATCGATAGAGATAATTTTCATTGAGAGAAACATTACTTTCTTCCATGGCTCGAATAAATCCTCGTTTGCGACATTCTCCTACGAGGTTCCCCTCTTCGCCATTAATATATCCAATTTTTTTATATCCTAAATTTATCAGATGTTTTGTCGCCAGATATCCGCCCTCTTCTTGATCGGTGCCAATAAAACTAATTTCCGGATCTTCAGTATACGAGACCATAACAAACGGAAAGTGTTTATTATGTAACTGTTTTAATAATGAGGTTGTATAGTGAATGTGGGACATTGAACCTATGATTAATCCACTGACCCCCATCGAAATAAAATCTTTTATTTTCCTATCTTCCTTTTCCTTTCGATTATCGGATGAATATAACAAAAAATTATAATCATTTTTTGAAAGGTGTCTTTCAACGCTTGATACAATACTTGCGTAAAAAGGATTATCTAAATCTTTTAGCACATAGGCTATTGTTTTATGCTTAGAAAAATCAATACTTGGTTTTCGTATGGCAACAAATGTACCTTTACCAACTCGCGCATAAAGCAAACCTGCGGAAATCAACTCAGATAAAGCTCTTTTAATTGTAATTAGACTCACATCGTATCGCTTTGCCAGTTCATATTGTGTTTCAATTTTATCACCAGCCTTTAATTCTCCGGCATCAATTCTATGAACAATTTCATCCATTACCTGTTTATAAAATGGCTTCGGGTCTGTTTGATTAATCGGCATTTCATTCCTCCATCCTGATAGTTACCCCAAAAAATATTTTTTCACCAACAATACACTTGGGAAGTTACGCATATATTGAATTAATATCATCATCTACATTTACATTCTATGCTAAATATACCCAATATAACATACAATTCAAATATTTATTGTATAAAGACTCTACACATTAGGTCATTTTTCCTCGGGGGAACCCAATTAAAACGATTAGTCAGATTGCCGTAATAATTATTATAAATAGGTTTTAAACAAATATTTGTTTAAAATGCAGTTTGGAATTTGAAGTTGCGAACCCCTAAATCATTAATCAGAGGCATAATAATGGCATTAATAATCAATAATGAAAGAATTGATCAAACGTTGATTAAAGAAGAAATCGACAGACTACGTCCCGATTACAGGATAGTATTCAGCGAACAGAGTCCCGAAGAACAGGAAAAACAGTTGGGAGAATGGGCCCGCGAAAATATCATCGAACGGACCCTACTGAAGCAGGCCGCCTGGAATTCAGATTTTCAGATTGATAAGAAAGTAATTGACGATGAAGTCCAAAAATTAAGGCGTGACCCTAACCAAATAATCAGCTTAACTCAAGAAATTGAATCCAAAACAAATGTTGAAGAACAACTAAGAATTGGACAACTACTGGACAATATAAAATCTGGAGTAGCAAAACCGTCAGAACAGGCTTTACGTCAATATTACAACACAAACAAAAATCAGTTTAAACAACCTGAGATGGTTCATGCTACCCATATTGTGAAACATATAGAAGGATACCGCTCAAAAAAAGAAGCAAAAGCGGAAATCGAGTTTGTCTGGGAACAACTTCAATCCGGTAAAAATTATGAAAAACTTGCCAACGAACATTCAGACTGTTCAGGGGGCGGTGGTGATCTGGGATATTTCCACCGGGGTCAGATGGTTCCTGAATTTGAAGACTTTGTTTTTAATCTTAAAATAAATCAAATCAGTCCGATCTTTGAGACGCAGTTTGGTTTCCACATTGCCAAGGTCTATGAAAAACGTTCCGCACAACTGATTCCTTTCGATGTGACCAGAGATAAACTTTATAAAAGACTTTATGATGAAGCATGCGAAAAGGCTGTTGAAAATTATATCGATGAATTGAAGAAAGACGCGACCATCAAAATTATTTTAGAAGAAGATACCCCAAAAACCTCAATTCAAAAAACGCTGAAATCTATCCTTGTTAAACCCGCTGGCCCCGATTGCAACCTGGCTTGCGATTATTGCTTTTATCTCGAGAAGAAAGACCTCTTTCATACTCAATCAGTCCATCGAATGAGTGAGAATATTCTCGAACAACTCATCCGGCAATCAATGAAACAATCAGAAGACAGTATCTCTTTTGGATGGCAAGGTGGTGAACCGACATTGATGGGTTTGCATTTCTTTGAAAAAGTAATCGAATTCCAAAAAAAATACGGAAAAGGTAAACAGATTGGTAACGGGCTACAAACAAACGGCATATTAATTGATAAAACATGGGCCAAATTTCTGAGAACAAACAATTTTCTCGTCGGGATTTCACTTGATGGTCCTGAACACATTCATGATCATTATCGGAAAACAATCAACAAAAGAAGAACCTGGGAAAAGGTTGCTGAAAATGCCAAACTACTCCTTGAAGAGGGTGTCGCTACAAATGTTTTGTCAGTAGTTAACGATTATTCCGCTCAATATCCGGAAGAAATATATACGTATTTGAAATCCTTGGGCTTCAAGTATATGCAATTTATTCCCATTGTGGAATCTGATCCGCAAAACCCGATAAAAGCGGCATCGTTCTCGGTATCGGCGGAAGCCTACGGGAATTTTTTATGTAAAATATTCGACCTCTGGCAAGCCGACTTCGCCAATGGCACACATAGGACTTCTATTCGCCATTTTGAATCCCTTTTCCATACGTATATCGGTGTAGATGTCCCAGAATGCACATTACAAAAAGAATGCGGTACATATATCGTTGTAGAGCATAATGGAGACGTTTTCTCTTGTGATTTCTTTGTAGAACCTCAGTGGAAACTAGGCAATTTGCTAAAAACCCAGTTGATCGATTTACTCAATTCGGATAAACAGCATGAATTTGGCCGATTAAAAGCATATCTGCCAAATAAGTGTATCCAATGTCCCTGGCTTAATCATTGCTGGGGCGGGTGTATTAAAGACCGCATCCGGGATTCACGTGATCAAAAGTTGAACCATTTCTGTCGTTCTTATCAGATGTTGTTTGAGCACGCTGATTATCGATTCCGTAAGATGGCTAATGAATGGAAAATAAAACAAGGCATTATCTCTGCGACCGTAAAAGTTTAAGATACACCAAAAAATAAAGTTTGCCGAAATGATCCCTGTTCATATGGAAGTGGGAAAATATATATCCAAAAAACCTTAAAATCTATCCTAAAAGAAAAGCCTTACGACTCTTCCAATTGTTCCAGGGCGTCATTGACATCATCATCCATTACATCAAAGTGAACAGCAGTTGTCTGGATATTGATATGCACCAATTTCTTCTGAACCATTCGCAGGTTATGACCGCTGGCTTTATATAGCTGTGTAGCATAGATACGACGTAGCGAATGGATTGAATGATACACTGACACGCTTTAGATTTTGGTACGCCTTGATTTTCAACCAGATCAACAAATAATTTTCTCTTTTTGAATATCCTTAATCCATAATAATAATAGTGTAAACTGAGCGATTGATTAATTGCTATAATTTGGTACTTTCGGCAAAGTCCAATTTTTATAAGAATAATCAAAGGCATGGTTTACACTTTCAAATTTATGATTCATTATTATGTGATCATCTGCCATTGTTAAATCCAAATTGCAGCTACATTGCAGATGACAATTTCAGAGCTCCTGACCTCGTGAAAGCATAAATTTAGTAAAAACAAGAACATACTATAAATACCTCGTTTCACTTTTCGTAAAATAAACATATCACAATATTTTATTATTTTTATGTTTTGTTAAAAAACATATATTCCATACAGAAACAAAAAGGAGAACCAATGCAATTGAAATTACCCCTATTTCCCAAAACGACAAAACTGATAAATAGCAGTTTAGGTTTATTTGAGAAGGACGGCATCGTTAATTATATTAATGGCGGTTCACCTATTTTTTCCCATGCAAAAGAAGACCGAAATAGTTTTCAATTTATAATATCACATTTGATAAATGCGGGTTTATGTAGTCCCATTGATGTTCACAGGGCTCTTGGAGTGCCATATAGAAATATATTAAGATATGTTAAGAAACTTCGTGAAGGGGGATCCGAAGCATTTTTCAAAGTCGGGACGAGGGCCGGAAGTTGCTATAAGATGAATAGTGATAAGCTTCAGACCGCCCGGGAATATATAGATTCCGGGATGAATAACAGTACTGTTGCCAGGAGATTAGGTGTAAAGGAAGGCACTATCAGGTATCATATTAACAAAGGCAATCTAAAAAAAAAGAGCGAATAGTCCGGCCGGCAACAGCCACAAACCGCACAGAACGCACAATAGATGACGCTAGAGCAGGTGAAGAATCATTGGGTATTGCTACCCATAGAATAGATGAACGTATATCCACTTCACTAGGCGATCAGGAACAGTGCGAAATAGAATTTGAAAGAAGCCATAATGTTTGTAACGGCGGTGTATTATTTTTATTGCCTGCTTTATTGAGTCAAGGTCTTCTTAAAAGTAAATCCATATATGGAAAATTACGCAAGGGCTATTATGGATTCATGCAGATAATTATTTTACTATCATTCATGGCGTTAAGCAGAATTAAGAATCCTGAGCAGTTGAAAAATTGCAGCCCCGGTGAATGGGGAAAAATACTTGGAATGGACAGAATTCCTGAAACAAAGTGCCTTCGCAATAAGATTAGTGAGATAATTGAAAAAGGAAAAGCCTCTGATTTTAACCTAAATTGAGCGATTCTGAACATGACAACGTCGATTCTTTCAATGACTTACTCCTACCTATTTGGTTTACTGCATTTATTTCATACTCTCTTCACAAACAAGAGTGTTTGTGTTACATAAATCGCTCAATTTAGGTTTAATATAGAGTTGGGAAAGGAATGGGTAGAGCAAGAAGGTACAACCTATTTTTATGTAGACGGACATATACAGGTTTACCACGGAAAAAAAGCCAATCTGGGTAAAAAACATATAGCCAGGCAAAAGTTGTGCATGCCTGGTATTACAGAATTTTGGGTAAACAATCATTTAGGAATGCCCTATTTAGTGGTGACAGGTGAAGTTAATGAAAAATTGCTCCGAAGGAATGCCTTTGGCACAGGAAATAATATTAACGGAAATATTGCCTCAGCTTAAAGAATCGATATCCATACCTGTAAGCAAGGAGACGCTGGAGAAAGATCCTCTACTGCCCCGATTTATTCTCGTATTTGACAGAGAGGCTTACAGTCCGTCCTTTTTTAAGAAATTATGGCAAGAACACAGGGTGGCGGTAATAACATATAATAAAAACGTAAAAGACAACTGGAGCATTGAAGAGTTCAAAGAAGTTACAACGGAAGTAATCGGCAAAGAAGTAAAAATGGATATATCTGAAAGGGAGATCAACTTAGAGGATATGAAAATGCGTGAAATCAGGAAATTGAATCCGGGGGGTCATCAAACCAGCATAATAAGTACGGATTTTAAAATCAGTAAATCCCTGGTTGCCGGAAAGATGTTTTCCAGATGGGGACAAGAAAACTTTTTCAGGTATTTACGCCAAGATTACGACCTTGATAGGATAGTCGAATATGATATTTTACAAATAGATAAGGGCTTCAAAGTAGTCAATCCGACGTACAGTAAACTTACTTATAAAATAAAAATGATACGCGAGAAAATAAGCAGACGGCAAGCAAAACTATATCAGCTAATAGACAAGAATATAGAAGAAAAATTGGATCTGATAGAAAAATACTTAAAAGAACAGTTTGAAATCAAAGAAGAATTAGATAAACTGGAAAAGGAATTGGATAAAAATATTGCCGAAAGAAAAAAACATAACTATCATATCAAAATAGGAGAGATGCCCGAAGAAAAAAGATATAACAAATTAAAAACTGAAGGCAAATTATTTATGAACACAATGAAAATGATATGTTATAGAGCTGAGACAGCTTTTACTAATCTCATTAATCATTATTATAAAAAAGGACATAATGAAGGCAGAATGCCGGTCAAAGAAATAATTAAATCTGATGCAGATATTTTACCGGATTATGAAAAACAGGAATTAACAGTGCGATTACATTCCTTATCAATCCCAAGAGCAAATAGGGCGGTCGTGAAAATGTGTGAGTTATTAAACAATACAGAAACAAAATATCCCGGCACTAATCTACGATTAATCTATAAATCTGTAACATAAATATTTACGAGAGGTCAGGAGTTCTGAATTTATTCTCGTCGACAAAATCCGGACTCATAATCCGTCGGTTCGGTGGGCCCACCTTTTCAGTAATATAAAGCAATCATACTTCGTAGAGATAATATCAAATTTACATACTAAGTGTGAAATATTTACATTTTTCGGTATCCCGCCAGTATCCCGTTTCAGATGTCAAAATATACATAAATATACATGTTTTCGGGTTTTCGGAGCCAGACCTTTATTAACAAAAATCCCGCCGTTTACCGACGGGAAATAGGGTGTGGCTCGGGACAGAATCGAACTGCCGACACAGGGATTTTCAGTCCCCTGCTCTACCGACTGAGCTACCGAGCCACTGCTAAAAAGCGGTGTAATTTAGAACATATTCCACAAAAGCGAAATATTTTTTTCTCCTCTTGTGGCTCCTGTGAAAATCAAGTATATTTGTGTCATTATGAAGGCAAAAGAAATTTTAAAACAACTCTCATCATTTCCCCACCGGGGAGCCACATCCAACGAAGAAAAAAAAGCGGCGGAATTTCTGGAGCAAGCCCTCGACAAAGAAAAAATCACAACCGATATCGAATCTTTTAAAGCCATTTCCACGTATTCCTGGGAAGTCATCCTGATTTCTATTCTGATGATTGCCGGTTTGATAATCAGTCCATGGCTTGCCAAGCTGGGAACGGCTATCGTGTTACTCGGTTTCTGGTCTTACGCCCGCCATTTTATGGGACATTCAACAATCTTCAAAAAACTTATACCTAAGAAAATATCGCAAAATGTGGTTGCCAAAATTCCGGCGCAACAGGAATCCGCCAGAAACATCATTTTGATGGCACACTACGACAGCGCCAGGGCGTCTTCTATCTTTGCTCCGAATATGGTGAAAAACTTCCGAAAAACATTTCTCTTAAACACTTACATCGGTATTGCATCGATCATTTGGGCATATATGGGCGATTACTGGGGAGCAACGATCTGGTTTAAAATCGTTTGCGGACTGCTTACTTTAAATCATTTAGTGAACATCATTATACATATTCATCGCGAAGTAGTCCACCGTTTTGTGCCCGGAATCAACGATAACGGCTCAGGCGTAGCGGCTGTCTTCGAAATTGCAGAACGCCTGAAAAACTCTCCACTGCAAAACAGCAATCTCTGGATCGTTTTTACCGGCTGCGAAGAAGCCGGTATTCAGGGCGCCAAAGCCTTTCTCGATCAGCATTATGCGGATTTGCCGGTAGATAGTACTTTCCTGATCAATCTGGATAATATCGGTTACGGCAATCTTCATTATGCCACCGGCGAAGGAATGTTGTTATACTATAAGTACGACGAATCGCTTATTAATTTGTGCGGTTCGCTGGCTGAACAGCCGGAATACTCCGATATTCGTCCGCTGGAATACAGGCGCGCTTATTTCGACGCCCTGGTTTTTACCCAGCACGGATATCCGAGCACTACTTTAATTGCCCTGGATGATCAGGGACTTATTCCCAACTGGCACTGGTATAGCGACACCATCGATAATATTGACTATAACACTATTCAACATGCCGTGGATTTTACCGCTGATCTGATAACAAAAATTGATTCTAAATAATTAATGAACCGACGGATTCGAAAAATATTATTTTACTGCGGGTTTCTCTTTGCTATCATCGCCGGAACAGGATATCTGTATTTTCAGGAACCTGAATTGCCTGTGGAAGGCACTCTCAAACTACCATCATTACAATCACCTGTTGAAGTACTTACCGACAGCAACGGAAACTGCCACTTCTACGCAGAGAACAACCAGGACATTTACAAAGCCATGGGATATGTGCATGCCTCAAGGCACCTGCCCCAAATGGATAATTATCTTCGGGCTGCCAACGGTATATTATCGGAAGCCTATGGAGAATCAACCCTGGATATTGACATCCTGTCCCGTACCATGGGATTCGCTTCCAATGCGGAAAGTTTCCCTCAGTGGATCGATCCCGAAGTAGCCGGGTTGCTCCAGGCATATTGCGACGGAATAAATAGTTATATAGATCAACACCGTTTCCGATTACCACGGGAATTCAAATGGCAGCGTTATTCTCCGACCCCCTGGAAACCGGCAGACTGCCTCGCTGTTTATCGTATGCTGGCATGGCTTCTCTCCGACCAGGCGCTGCAAAAAGTAGTATTTTATAAACTATTGGAGGTATATGGTAATACAAAAGTCATGGAAGGATTTCCGGCAATCCAAAACTTGCCTCCGGACAATTTCCCGAAGTTCAATACCCGGTTTTTCAAAATCTTAAATGATTACATCCGGCAGAATACTCAACTACTCGATTTTCTTGAAATTACACCTGAAAACCTGGAGCATAGCTGGGTTTTTTCATCAAAACATTTTAAAAAATCCGGTTCCGCCCTGGGCGGTCAACTACCGGCATTTTTATGCAATTATCACGAAATCCATGAGCTGGTCAGCCCCGATCTGAACGTTGCCGGTATGATCATCCCGGGCATACCCTTTATCTTATCCGGGCATAATTCCACAATCGCCTGGAATGTTACAATTCGTCCGGTTGATAATATGGAATTAATTCTGTCGCCCGTATCCGAAGACAAATCAAACTATCGATATAAAAACCAATGGCTGCCCTTTAAAACAAGCAAAGAGCGCCTGCACACACACAATGGGAATGACTCTACGATCCTGATTCAATCAACCCTTTTTGGGCCCGTTATCGGGCATTGCCCCGGTGATAAAAACGGTCCAGGATACTGCATTTCCCTGAAGTGGCTGGGATTGGAATTTTCCGATGATTTTAAAGGGCTGTATTTACTCAACTATTGTTCATCGTGGAATATGTTCAAAGAAGCCGTCGGACAGCATGTGATCCCTGCCATCGAAGTTGATTTTATCGATACTGATGAGAACATCGGAACCGCTCAATATACTTCCGATTTGGCGATAGATCCCTTTGCAGAACGATTATCAACACTTTCCAGAATTTACGAACCGGGATTTGTGTATCCCATCAAGCACCTTTTTCGCTACTTTAATCCAGCAAGCGGAATGATTCACCATCAGCAAATTTACCCGGATAGTATATCTAAATCAGCCCCGCTTCAATGTGACGTTTTCCGTCAAGACACCCTGTTATCATATAATGATATCATCTCTTACCAAGAATGCCCTGTAAACCGGCAGGCTGAAATGATACTTCCCCTGTTTTTCGAAATTGTAGCGGATTCGGATTTAAGCACTTATCAACAACAGAGAGCCTATGATATTCTGAAAAGCTGGAATTGCAGGATGTCGGCGGCATCCATAGCATCGACAATTTTTAATACGTTTTTAGCGCAGCTGCGACGTCTTGTTTATCAGGATGAAATGGATCTTGCCGACGCCCAATTATACTCCCAATTTGACCGGCTTACGGACGAGTCCTTCTTGAATTTATTATTCCTGTTTCATCGGGGCGAATCTTCCTGGTTCGATGATATCCGCACACTCGACATCATTGAGCGTCGTAAATCAATTGTGTTGAAAGCATTTCGGGAAACCCTCAATCTACTTTCAGAGACATTCTCGCCAAATTTTCCCGAGTGGACGCGAAGTAATACAGCTGATCCGGCTACATTGAACCGGGTTACATTTTTAATAAATCTAATTCCGCAACCAACAATCCATATATCCAGCCGGGAAATTAAAAAGACATCGGCTATTTCCCGGTCTTCGCAGATTGCTTTCAGACAGATTTCATTTAATTCGGGAAATCGTTTTTCGCTGATGCAAAACGGCGCTCGTATATTGACACTGACGCCAAATTAATGTAAAAAGGGCGGCGCCCTTTAATTTTATCTTACCGCCTCGAACAGCGTCCTTTTATCATCGACCAATTCCCGGATCACCGGCAGAACATACACATTGGAGAGATCCATTTTGCTGAGCTGTTCGATCATAAAATCCGTCTGCAGGTCCAGGGGTGTATATTGGTTGATAACAACCTTTTTGTCTTTTTCAATCAGGCATGTGCCGTCCTTAAAACTGCCCTTGCCGTACACCACGGTATAACCGAGTTTTTCATAAAGCGCTTCCAGCTCGATTTTTAAACCCAGTAATTTATTCTTCGAATATTTTTTCAGGTTCATTTTCTATGTATGTTCGTTATGATTTTTCCGTTCCAACAGATCGACCAGGTCTTTCACCTGTTCCGACTCATTGCGGTTCACGATAAGGATGGCATCCTTGGACTGAATAATGATAAGGTCTTTAACTCCAATTGTTGATATTAAATTTTTACGGGAATAAATATATGAATTTTTCGTGTTCATCGTAACCACATCGCCAATAATTACGTTTCCGTTCTTGTCCTTTTCTTTGATCTCGTAAACCGCATCCCAGCTACCGACATCGCTCCAGTCAAACGTGCTTCGGACAACATATACATTCTTGGCTTTTTCCATAACGCCGTAATCAATCGATTCACTGTGAATTGTCGCCCATTGCTTCTTCAGGACTTTCGTGTATTTGGGAGTATCCATTGCCTTGGCAATTGTCTGAAGGCTCTCATGCAGTTCGGGCAAAAACAGCTTAATCGAATTTAGAATATTATCCGCTTTCCAGATGAACATACCGCTGTTCCAGAGGAACTCTCCGCTTTCCAAAAAACGTTTTGCGGTTGGCAGATTGGGTTTTTCGGCAAAGGTCTTGACCTTATATATTACATCTTTATAGACTGCATCCTTTTTACTGTATTGAATATAACCATAACCGGTTGCCGGTCGGTTCGGCATAATCCCAAAGGTCACCAGCGCCACATGATCCCTGGCAAATTGAACTCCCTGATGGACGGCTTTCCTGAAAGAGTTTTCATCAACAATGAGGTGATCCGCAGGAAATATGCCTATAACAGCATTCGGATCTTTTTGGATAATTGTTGTAGCTGCCAGACCGATGCAGGGCGCTGTGTTTTTTCCACTCGGTTCAATAATTAAGTTTTTAACCGGCAAATCCGGTAATTCCTGCAAAATCGGTTCATACAGGCATTGACCCGCTACAATAAATATCTTCTTCTCGTCAGTGATTTCTTTTAATCGCTCATAGGTTAATTTCAACATCGACTGATCTGATACAATATCCAGCAGCTGCTTAGGACGCTCTTTGCGGCTCCTGGGCCAAAAACGTTTTCCAACTCCGCCAGCCATGATTACAGCATACATAATATCACCTCGTTTCTATGTTCATATTTCAATATTTCCTTCATAGATCTTTCGCACTGGTCCACTCAACCATACATGATCGTCTTCGGTATCAATCACAAGGTCGCCGCCGCGGGCTTGCAAAGTGATCGGAAAGGGATCATGAAAAATTTGGTTAATAATCATCGCCGATGCGGTAGCGCCGGTTCCACACGCCAGAGTTTCGTCCTCGACTCCTCGTTCATACGTGCGGATTTTCCAGCGGCTCTCATCTATTTTTTCAATATAATTGATATTGGCGTCATACGTTTTTCTCAAATCAGGCGATTCTGCATAAATATCCAGAGATTCAATATTATTGCTGATTCGGGCCAGATGAGTAACGCCGGTGTTTATAAAATAAGCTGTTTCGCCACCCAATATAATTTTTTCAAGATTCCCGGTTATTTTTATCGTCAGCGAAACTTTGCCGTCGGCAATAACCCCCAAATGTTCACCGTCAGCAGCCATAAATCGGTAAGATTCCTTCCGGCAGATTCCATATTCAAAGACAAAATAAAGCGCCGCCCGGGCGCCGTTTCCGCACATCACCGGACCGGTTCCATCGGCATTGTAATACGCCATAAAAAAATCAACGCCACTTTTTTCTTCAATGAATATAACACCGTCTCCGCCAATTTCCAATCGCCGATTTGCCAGCCGGATTGCCATTTTAGACAAACTCTCCCTGAAAAGCGTCTTACGGTAATCGATCATAATAAAATCGTTTCCCGCAGCTTCCACTTTCCAGAATTGTATTTTCATCTTTAATAGGTCCAATTTACTTCTGCGGTTTCCCAGCGCGCTCTGACATTGATCCAGTCCGGATAGGATATATATGGCTCTGCCGTCTGAAAGGGCATTAGACGCCCGGGATCCCAGCGACCGTTTTGATTGAGATCCTCCCAGATTTCGAATTGATATCGACCCGGCAATAAATCCTCAATCTCGTATTGCCCGGATTCCGAAGGAAATACCATCGCTGTTTCTTCCTTTTTTTCGATTCGGCTGCCAATCACAAGCGCCTGACCTACAGCCGACCGCGCCTTGATTTCACCGGTAATGCTGCCGTAACTATTGGCGTCCGCTGTGATGAAAGAAATTGTCAGCAGTGAATCCTCAAAATAATTACCGGCGATATCTGTCCAGCCGGATGTATTCATAACGAGTTTATAAGCAGTTTTAGAAGACATCTTCGATTCCGGCGTCATTTTGAGGGAATTCCCATCCAGCCAGTCATACCGGCAGGGAACTATCAGGCTGTCCTCTTTAATCAGACTGATTGACGATTCCGGGTCACCGTTTATCACTGCTTCTGAAAAATTCAGCCGAATACCGGCATTTAATCTTATATCTTTCGCTCCCCTGTTTGGAACCGAGGATTCTATTTTCGGTTCAACAGTATCGGCTTGCTCTGTGTATAAAAATCCAACTGCATTATCCGGAGCTGAAATCTTTTCACCGAAGCTGTCAAACACACTGTCCACCAGCAATGTGTATTCCTGTTCTGCCGTCAACCCCCTGAATGTAACATAGGCATAGCGTTGATCCGTATCATTTATCCAGAATGATTGAATCTGTGCCTGTCCCGGTTCATTTAAGCGGATTTTAGCATTTTGACTTAATTGATCGTTTAGGGAACGTGAAAATACCAGTTCCAGTCTGTTTTCCACAAGTGACGCTGATTGCAGGCTGAACTGGTTTATATACATTGTTCCGAGCCGGAAATTGATATCCTGAACAAAATCATCGCGACGTTTTATCGTCACCGGATCAACCGGCGCTGTTGCAATAAGATTGTCTGCGGTTACAAATGGAATTCTGGGCGCCTGTGATGCAATTGCCAGCAATCGGTAGTCGCCTGTTGCGATATTTGTGAACCGGTAATTTCCATTGGATTCAACTGCCGTGACATAATCGGGCTGAACCCCCAGAATTGAATCGGGAAAGCTGCCGCTTTTCCGATATGCCCGAACACAGGCAAAATGCTTTTTCGGGATATTGAAGACCTCTCCTGCAATTTGCCCCAGGTCAAGTGAATCTCCCGTTGAAAATGCCAGTGTGACATTGGACTCCGTTGTATTTTTCTGATAATCCCGAATATTTCTCCCAAAACTCAGAATGTAAGTTGTGTTTTCTTTTAGTGGATCATAAAAATTGATCGTCAGCTTTTTCCGGTTCGCTTTGATTCCCGGTGTTCTTTTCAGGGCTGGCATTATCACGAGATTCCCTTCCGCGGAACGAGGTTCGATCAGTTCGGTGAACGCCAATGTAACCGTCGTAGTCGGGCTGACATTGGTCGCCCCATTAAGCGGAAATGTGGACAGTAATTCCGGTCCGGTTTTATCTACCGGTCCCCCGCCGGGCGGTCCTTGCGCCGCGCAGCCAGCCAGGAACACGGATAAAATCAGCCGCCACAATCCTGAAGACTGTTTTGATAATATGCTGTATTGATAATGTCTCAATCTTTTTCTTTAACTGTCAGCGGCGCTCAAATAACCGCCAGTTTTTTTCCAATTTTATGAAATTTTTCCAGCACGAAATCCAATTGTTTCTGGGTATGGGTGGCAATATAACTGGTTCTCAAACGAGCCGAATTGCCGGGAACGGCAGGAGAAATAACCGCATTTGCATAAACACCCTCTTCAAATAACATTTTCCAAAACGCAAAGGTTTTCATATTATCACCAATAATAACCGGAATAATCGGCGTTTCACTGGTGGATGTATCGAATCCCAACTTCTGATAACCTGCCCTCATATATGTGCCGATTTCCCACAAGCGTTGCCGGCGTTTCGGTTCGGATTTAATAATTTTCAGAGCTGCGCGGGTAGAAGCAACAACGCTGGGCGGTAAACTGGCTGTAAAGATCATGCTCCTAGAATGGTGCTTAATATAATCAACAACATCCGCATCACCGGCTATAAATCCACCGACTGCTCCAAAGGACTTTGAAAAGGTCCCCATGATCAGGTCCACCTGATCGGTTAACCCAAAATGTGCCGCCGTTCCATTACCTTCCGGTCCCAGAACTCCAATGGAATGAGCATCGTCCACCATCAGCCGCGCACCGGCGCTTTTCACAATTTCACAAATCTCCGGCAGTTTGGCAATATCACCTTCCATTGAGAAAACCCCATCGACAATTACCAGTTTACCGACATCTTTTGGAAGATTTTCTAATTTTTTCTTCAAATCATCGGGGTCATTATGCCTATAACGCAATATACGCGCTCCTGATAAGTTGCAGCCATCAAGAATACTGGCGTGATCAAGCTTATCAATAATCACAACATCATCTTTTCCAAGAATAGTCGCAATAGTACCCAAATTTGTCATAAAACCTGTTGAAAAAATCAAGGCTGCCTGTTTACCTACAAACTCTGCCAATTCTGTTTCAAATTGTTCGTGTATATCAAGCGTTCCGTTTAAAAAACGGCTGCCAGTTCTTCCGGTCCCGTATTCCATTAATGCGCTTTGGGCGGCTTTCAGAACTTCCGGGTGATGAGTCAGTCCAAGATAATTATTTGATCCGATCATGATTTTTGCGGAACCATTATAAACCATGACGGTATCATCGCCACCCGAAAATGGAATAAAATAAGGGTAATACCCTTGCTCCCTGGCAATTTTTGCGTCTGTAAAATCATAACACTTTTGAAAAATATCCAACTCTCATACCTCGCATTTAAAAAAATAGCTGATATAAATTTACTTGGCGCAAATGGGATATGCAAATATCGTTGGTATTATTGTTTTAAAAATACCCATAGAAAAGTAAGATGAATATTGTGAAAGAATAGTCCCTTAAAATCTTGAAAAACCAAGAGATAAAGTCGTCTGAAGGGATGCCCTTGCCTTGTGTTTTTTTATCGTCATTGTTTTCATTCTGACGGTTACGCATATGGACAGTAGCGGGTTGCGGCAGGAAGTCCAACAAATTCTAAAATGTAAGGGTCTTTTATTGAATCTTCAGGTTTTGCGACTACTTGTCCTTTTTCTGATAATTCTTTTACGCCTTTTTTATCTCTACTAAGTACTAATCTTTCATATAAAGCACTATCAAATTGCCTTTGTAATTCTCTTAAACTCCAATTATTTTCTTCTGCTTCTATCTCATAGAATTTCCTTTCATCAAGATTGTCAATCCGCATTAATCGTAAATAATGAGACCAACTTAATTGAAAATTTGAGTTTTTTATTAATGTGTTTTTATTGTCCTCAGATTTAGCAGACAGTGTCTGTTGTTTTCCATAAACATTATAGAAATTCTTCATCTGTTGAAGATTAGTCACAGAAAAACCCTTACCAAATTCAATAGTTAATTTCGTTGACAACCCTTTTAATAATTGCTTTCCGTATTCTGCACGTTCTTTCCCTTTTTGTTCTTCTTCAACAATCATTTTACCAATTTCAAAATAGGTACAAACCACTGTTGTATTAGCAGTTTGAACAATATTTTTGCGTGCACTTTTCAGTACTTCGGCAATTTTGTTATAAAAGTCTATATTTGTATTTTTCTCAATATTTGTCATCTAAAATCCTTTTTGCAAAGATAATCTGATTTTTATGATTGCCGAAATCTCTCTTTTCAATAACCGCTAACGTTTGTGTATAATCATTGTTCTTATACCGCCAAATTGGGCGTATATAAACAATTGTTTATATTTTCTCTATACGTGTAGTTTTTATATCGCATAAGATTCCATTGTCAAAACTCAAAGTCATTTTGGGTTTACTCCCGCTTTTTATTTACCCATTTGCATAAACCTATTTAAATCAAATATCTTTTACAGCTATAACATGAATTAGTTAACCATTATTTAAATAATCGCAATTGACTTGTATAATTATGAATTCTTTTTTCGGCTAATTTTACATAATCAGGATTAGTATCATACCCAATATAATTTCGTTTATCTTTTAATGCTCTCAGACAGGTTGACCCACTTCCTGCAAAAGGATCTAGAACAATATCGTCTTTGAAAGTATATAATTGAATCAAACGACGAGGCAATTCTTCAGGAAATGGAGCAGGATGTCCGATTTGTCTCGCTGATACAGCTGAAAATGTCCATACACTCTTTGTCCATTCTATAAATTCTTCTTTTCTAATTGTGTTTTCCTTATCAATTTTTTTTCTTGAATAAGTATCTTTTGAAAAAATCAGAATATATTCATGAATATCTCTTAAAACGGGATTTGCTGCTGAAAGCCAACTTCCCCATGCAGTTGATGGACTTGCACTCGAAGCCTTGTTCCATATTATTTCACCACGCATGAGATAACCAATTTCCTGCATCCCTTCAATAATGTAACTATGAAGCGGTATGTACGGTTTTCTTCCAAGGTTGGCAACATTGATACATGCACGGCCACCAGGGACCAAAACACGATATGTCTCTTTCCAGACGGTATTTAGTAATTCCAGATATTCTTGAAGATTTAGGTCATTATCATATTCTTTAGTTACATTGTATGGAGGTGAGGTAACCATTAAATGAATACTATTATCAGGCAATTCATCCATTTTTTCACTGGATTTACAAAAAAATTTATTAACATTCTTTTCAAGGATTTTATTTTCAATATAATTTACCTTTTTCCCAGAATGTAAGCCTTCATACAACCTGCTTTTATAAAATTTAGTGGAATCGTGATTGATACGGCCGGAAGTTCCAAATGAACTTGTTTTAGTACCTATTTTTTTCTTCTCTATTAACATTTTATTCCTTCCAATAATCAAGCCACTTTTTATATGGGTTATAATTTGTTGCAATTTTCTCCCATTCTATTTCAATTTTTAGTGTTGATTTATTAAAACAAAGTAGTTTCAAGGCATATGAGCTAATTTCTACACCTCTTGGATTTGTTCCCTTTTTAGGTAATTTGATATATTTTTCTATACCAATTTCATTAAATATTTCTTTTTGTATTCCAATAGGAATTAAATATAAATTATCTTTATGTTCCCAATTTAACTTCACAAATAACATATCGCAACTCGGGAAATAATTATTTCTAAATTCTATAGCTTTGTCCTCATCAACTGTCCAAATTAATTTAACACCACCAAAATATTTCCCTGTTAACGATTTTATTGATATTGGATTATTGCCTACCTTAACATCAACTTCTGCTTCAGTAATCGGTATTTCTAAATCAACAATATCTTCGCCAAAATAAGCAACAATTAATGAAACTAATATTCTTTCCCTTACAGATCCAACCTCCATACCTACTTTACCAGCTCTTGATGAATCAATTTCTGCAATTTGAAATAGATAGGGTAATTTTTTTTGGATTTTCAATTTCCATTCTTCATCATAAAATAATTCTTTAATTTTCTCTGACATATTCCACTTTCAATTATTTCCATTAATATAGTTAAAATAAACTTATTATTAAATCACTCAATTTTTTTTCGTAGAATCTTTTATATTGGCTAACATATGCTTGAGATTGATGGATAATTACTTATATATGAGCTTATACTTCGGATAATGTTCCAGGCTGTTTTTACGTATCTCATTGTTAATCACATATTAATCATAGGTTTTTACCTTATCAACAGGAATATTATCAACCCAACGCCATTGCCAAAATTCAACGTCATTTTGGGTTTACTCCCGCTTTTTACCTTACCGTTCTTCCCGGCTTCTGTATCAGTATCCAATAAAATTTTGTAGGTTTTTTGGCTGAATCTATTCACATCAGGATAATAAATAAGATTAACGCAAAATGCAACAGAATTCTCTCTTTAATAGTTCCGGTGTTTTAATCATAAGTAGTTGCAGAAAAACCTGTTTTCGCGCAACTAAACAGGTTTCTGTTTATTAGACTGGTGCTTAAATCTGTTTAGCCACTTCACGGCAGAAACAGGTTCAAAATTAATTCTATATCCATCCGGTCAATGACAATACCTGGCAAATATCAAGATTTTCTGTGGAGCAAATGGTTTTAAAGCATTATATTACATTCACAAATGAAACCGCTAATGAACTCAAATAAACACGAATGCTTATGAAAACTTACTTAAAAATTTGTCTCTTACTCACCGTTCTTTTGCTACTTGCCGCCTGTACAAAAAAACCTGCGTTGCCGGATTTAGCGCTGATTCCATGGATTGAATCGCACGGGTACCAGAGATCTGAAATTTTTCCTGTCATCACATCGCACAGTGTTTCCGGACCCCAGGTAAAAGTTTCCGTAAACCATGAATCACATTATCTGTTAGTGGATTTCAATGCCATCGACCTGATCCTGCAGGAAAACACATACAAAAATGTCAACTTCGAGCCTCAGCGTATGACCAACCGGATCACCGAAACCAGCGAAATGCTCTTCGAGGAAGGATATTTACACGACGTGTCGCTTCTCGGTAGGGATTATCCTATTCTGTACGTCTCCATTATCAAACACAGTTCCGCTCCGTTTAAAGCAAAGGGCGTTATCGGTCGCAATTTCCTGATTAACGGGCAACTGACGCTTGATATGCGGAATAAAATTCTGGCATTTTCCACCAAGCCGGAGCATTCGCTGAACGATCTGTATCCGGACAACCGGCTGGTTACGATAAACCTGAACCGCAACCACGATGATAATCACGGTCTGCTGAAGTTTTTCTGTTACATCAATGGAGCAAAACATCCGGCGACCCTCAGCACCCGCAATTCAATGACCCTGATCAGCCCGGAACTGGCAGACACGCTTTCGCAAAAACATAACGCTCAAAATGTGACTGTGGGATCACTGAAAATCGGCGACAAGATATTCACCAACGTAAATTGCGAGATCAGTGATGAGCCGCTGACCCTGGAACCTAAAAACCCGGAAACCATTAATCTGGTTATCGGCATGGATCTGATCGGTCAATGTTTGCTGACTATCGATTTTATCAACGGTAAGATGGTGATTGAATGAGTTTGGTCCCTTCTCAAATTCAGTGGGTAGAAAAAAACAAAGGCTCTTTCTTGAATCGAGTGGATATGTCCGTGGTCTGCAATCCGTGGTCGGTGGACAATGGTTCTTTGAGTTCAAAAATGGTGCAATAAATAATAACTTATGGATACGCTATGGTTGTTTTACTGACTACGGGCTACAGACAACGCGTTATTCCGCAGGAATTCCTACGGAACGAAATCATCCACTTTAAACAAGAAGGAACTTTAAATTTACACTTACCAGATTCCCAATAGCAAATTTTCCTTGATAATTGATGATAGCATCATTAATATTCAAGCATGAATTATAAAAACCGCCATTTAGAAGCAAAACTTCAAATATATTCCGATACGTTTCCGGCGCTACTTTTGACCGGCGCCAGGCAGGTGGGGAAGAGTACATTGCTTAAACATGTTTTTGGCAATAGCGCCACGACGGTTGTATTTGATCCGATCATTGATATTCATAATGTACGCCAGGATCCGGAATTTTTCCTAAAACAGTTCTCGCCCCCCTTGATTCTGGATGAAATTCAATATGCACCTGAACTATTGCCGTTACTGAAACGCAAAATTGATGAAGACCCGCACCCGGGACAGTATTTCCTGACAGGTTCTCAGAATCTTGCCCTAATAAACAATATTTCGGAAAGTATGGCGGGACGAGTCATCTGCCTGAACCTCTGGAATATGACACATGCTGAAATCAGTGGATCCGGGTCTTTACCAGGCAATACCTGGACAGAATTAATCCTGAAACCGCTAAATGAAATTGATCCCGGACAGTTTCATCGTACACCAACCGATAAATCTATCTTTACACTTCTATGGCGAGGCGGATATCCAGGAATTTTAGATTTGAGCAACAATGTTCTTTTTGACGTCTTCCAATCATATGTCATGACCTACATTGAGCGTGATATCCGCCGCATTGCCGAAGTTAGCGATCAGCAGATATTCACCCGTTTCGTCAGTCTCTGCGCCGCACTGACAGCACAGGAAATCAATTACAGCCAATTAGGTCGGGAGCTCGGTCTTACTCCCCAAACCGCCAACCGCTGGATCCAAATACTTAAAGCAACATATCAATGGATCGAAATTCCTCCGTATTCCGGAAATACGATTAAACGGCTCAGCGGTAAGCCCAAAGGTTATTTCACAGACACCGGTCTTGCCGCTCATTTACAGCGTATATCCACTCCCGAAACACTATCCGGGCATCCGTTATTGGGCGCTCTTTTTGAAACATTCATTATTATGGAAATTCACAAACGCTTCGCGGCGGCGTCACGGACTCCTAACTTTTATCACTGGCGGACTCATGCCGGAGCTGAAGTTGATTTGATTATGGAAATCGACGGGATTTTCCGACCCGTTGAAATCAAGTGTAAATCGAGTATTAGCATAACGGACGCAAGGGGTATTCTGCAATTTCGTAAAACCTATCCTAAACTTCGCCACGGACCGGCGTTTATTATCGCCGTTGTCGATAAAGCATTCTGCTTAGCCGACGATATTTTCGTGATTCCATTTGATTGCACCTGACGAATTTCAGCTTGTTCAACCACTACTCCAGCCAGGTTTAAACAACAACTGTTCCTTGATAATTGATGATGGTATCATTAATTATCAAGGAACAAGCAAATTCCCTTTTTACTTGTGGGATTATTTAAACAGAATATCCGCCAGGTTGAAGCGCATTACCAGACCGATGGTTATAATGCTGACCATAGTTGCCAGTTTAATCGCAATATCCAGTGAAGGTCCGGTAGTATCTTTTAGCGGATCACCTACCGTGTCGCCGGTAACTGCCGCGGAATAACTGTCCATAACGACGGTGAATTTTTGCTTTAAGTCCTTCATTTCCATTAAAAATTCATGTTCTTCCGGCTCCAGTTTCAGATAGAGTTTAAACACCAGGCGGTCGTCCTGGTTCAGTTTACGGTAATGCGCGTTCAATGTCTCGTCATCGGATTCGGAGACCTCTTTTACAGCAAAACGCTTTTTCGCGGCGTCTAATGATTTGCCTTTTACGATATATTCCGTTTCGATGTATTCGATAATCGTTGCCAGATAATCGGAAACCTTTTCATCGATGCTGAACGCCAGCGGATTCATATTGACAAGTTCGTAGAGAAATTTTGAATATTCCCTGGTCAGGAAAAACGGCCAGAGTCCCCGGTTGGAAATCTTTTTCATATTATCTTTTATCTGAAATTTCAGTTCCGATTTGCGGCGCTCGATATACTTCTTGGCATTGTCCCAGGCGCCGCCGGAGTTAGCCATAGAAATCGCAAAGAAAAAACCGAGTAGTAAATTGCCCAACAATAAGCCAATGATCGCGATTGGTCCGAGCAGCAACCCGGTTGCCACCGGCGCAACAATTGCGATTAATGCCGGAGCGAGCATCTTTTTCTGGGCTGCAGCCGTCGAAATCTTGACGCATCGGGCATAATCCGGAGTAGTTTCTCCCGTCATTATACCTTTAATCTCACGAAATTGACGGCGGACTTCATCTATCATCTCACCGGCAGCTTCTGAAACAGCCTTAATTGTCGTACTGGAAAATGAGGCGCATAGAGCGCCGCCAATAAATAGACCGATAATAAAGCGAATATCCATAATGGAGCCGCCTAAATAGGCTAATAGATCATTCACTTCCACCTGGGCAACATCCAGCCATTCTCCGGCAACCTGGATAGAAGTGTCGCCCATATTCAACATTTCCGTGCGGATACTTTCAATGAATGCCGAAATCAATGTAACCGCCGTCAGGGCAGCCGCGCCGATACAGAGACCTTTTCCCCGAGCAGCTGTCGAGTTGCCTAATTCATCCAGCGCATCGGTGCGTTTACGGGTTTCACTGGGCATATCCGCCATCTCGGCAATACCGCCGGCATTATCCGCAATAGGACCAAATGCATCTGTGGACAGATTTATTCCCAGGGTTGACAGCATACCGACTGCCGCCAGACCGATGGCATAAAGTCCCATGGAAAAATCATTGAAACCGTTACCAAAAAGAAACGCCAGGAACATTCCAATAACAATAAACGCCGCTACCGGCGCCGTCGATATTAATCCCACCGAAAGTCCGGATGTAATGACGGTGGCATGTCCAGTTTTTGCCTGCCGTGAAATTTCCTGGACCGGCGCGTAGGCGGCGTTGGTGTAGCGGTCCGTGACATAGCCAATCGCCACACCGGCTCCCATACCTGCCAGCATAGGAATAAACAGCATCCGGAATTGTTCCGGGAATAGCATCCGGATTGCAACACCGCTAAAAACGATCGTGATAAAAGTCGTAATATTGATGCCTTTATTGATCGCCGATAATAACCCTTTTTGAGAAAGGTCTTCAGAGGTACGAATCGTCATGATTCCAATAATTGACGCCAGTGTGCCGATTCCGGCAATGACCATCGGCAGGATGATACCGTTAAACGCTTTATCAAGAGAAAATGCCGCTACCGAAAGAACCGCAGTTCCCAATATTGAACCGACAAACGATTCAAATAAATCCGCGCCCATGCCAGCCACATCACCGACATTGTCACCGACATTATCGGCAATAACAGCCGGGTTGCGGGGATCATCTTCGGGAATTCCGGCTTCGACTTTGCCTACCAGGTCAGCTCCCATATCTGCCGCTTTGGTAAAAATTCCTCCGCCCACACGGGCAAACAGCGCCATCGCCGAGGCGCCTACGCCAAAGCTCAACAGCGTCGTAGTAATAGTCTGATATTTCATCGCCAGATTATCCGTAACGAAAAAACGATCCATAATTATAAACCAGGAAACAACACAAAGAAGCGCAAAGCCAACCACAACCATTCCCATAACACTGCCGCCGCGGAAGGAAATTTTCAATGCCCGGTTTAAAGATTTACCGGCAGCGTGGGTCGTCCGGCTGGATGTCATTGTAGAGGTCAGCATTCCAAAAAAACCACTCAGACCGGAGAAAAACGCACCGGTCAGAAAACAGAAAGGTACATACGGATTTAAAACGTGAAAACCGTAGGAAAATATTAATAACAGTACAAAAGTCACGATAAAAAATATTCCGGAGGTCCTGTATTGCTGTTTGAGATAGGCAAAGGCGCCTTCCCGGATATATCCGGCGATCCTGCGAACCTGAGGATTTCCGGGCTCCTGCTTTTCTATCCAAATATAAAAAAATAATGCTGTGAATAACGCCACTATTGCGGCTACAGGTACAATAATCAATTGGAAAATCATTTACACACCTCATAATTACGTTTCGAACGACACGCGCTGAGCTTACATCAAAGGTGAAACATTATCAAGAAAATTACTGATGAAAACCGGATTCACTTTCCCGGAATTGCCTGACCCTTCTCGAAATCATAGAAAGTTTTACGGGTCAGATCCGCGAGCAGCAGTTTATAGCTTATATAAGCTTCCAATCGTGAAATATATGCCTGGCTCAGACGATTGCGGTCCAGCGCCAGTGACTGACTGTTGATATCGCCATTAGCGAAGCGCTGCTTACTGATTTCAAAACTTTTTTCCGCTACCACTACATTCTTTTCCAGTAATTGCAGCCGCTTCAGACTACTTTTCAATTTGTTAACGGTATCCCGAATATCTCTTTCCACGCTAACCTTTTCATTATTCAGGGCATACTGGGCTTTGCGCAAATTTGCCCGGGCTGCCTGAACCTGGGCGCGATTTACACCCCAATCCCAGATGGGGATGGAAATATTCAGAGAAACGCCCTTATTCCCGGGACGGCTTTTTAATTCATCTACCGCACTTTGAAACGTTGTTGCCAACAGAATATCCCGTTCGTTATCGCCTACACCTATGAAATCATAATACGCCGAAACCGAACCGGTAATCTGACCGTCCAGTTTTCGCCGACGGATATCTATTTCCTTTAATTCTTTATTAATTTCCTTTTCACGAATCTCAAGCCGGTTTTGCAACCCCAGTTTCACCGATTGATCTTCATCGACATGAACCGGTTGATAGTCTAAGTCCGAATGAATTATCAATGAATCCCGCAACGCCAAACCGAGAAGTTGTTTGAAATAATTGGCTTGCGCATACCGGTTTGCCATTGCGATATCGTAGTTGTTGTGCGCCTCTCCCAGATCGACCTCCATCTGCAATGCTTCTACTTCCGCGATGACTCCGGCTTTGTATTTATTCCGGGCAAGATCGAATGTTTCTTGTTGGTATGCAAGAGTCTGCCTGGCAATATGCTCCCGTTCCATCATGGATACCAAATAATAAAACGCCCGGCTGACCTCATATTTCAGATCCAGTTCGGCTCTTGACAACTGTTTTTTTGACAGTTCATAATTCAGTTCCGCCTGATGCAGACCAACTTTGATTTTATTATAAGAATAGATCGCTTCAATAGGCTGTACAAAACCCACGCGGGCGTTGAGTTGAATGGTCTGTTGACGTTTATCATAATCCTCGAGGTTATAAAACCCGGAGCTGAGATACAACCGACCGTCTGTCGGAAGCGGCTGATTGACAGTCAAATCCGTTTGATAGTTTGCCTGTTTAATCGGTGAATAATAGACTCCCATACTATCCTCAAATGCCCGTATAGTCTCCGTATAATTCGGCGCTTTCATGTCGAGATTGACATTGGTTTTAAAGCGGTTGGTCGCTGCTTTCAACTGGTATTCCGCCTCGAGAGTATTTTCTTTCAGCGTTCGCATAGTATAGCTGCGTTCCATGGCTATATCAATGCTCTTCGCCAAATTCAATTCGTGAATCTGTTGAGCTAAAACGTTATACAAACACAGGTAGAGACACCCAATAATAATGACAAATAACTTTTTCATCTCTTTCCTAAAATTTTAATGATTAATGATCTATTCGTGACGAAGCGCTTCGATTGGACTGAGCTCAGCGGCTTTTTTTGCAGGATAATAACCAAACAGAATCCCAACCATACTGCTTACTCCAAATGATAAAACTACCGACCACAAACTAACAGCTGTTTCCCAATCCGAATAAGATGTTACGATAAATGTTAATCCGTATCCAATCAGAATCCCGATAACTCCGCCGATCAGGCTCAAAATCATGGCTTCCGCCAAAAACTGGTTGCGAATATCGAGTTTCGTTGCGCCCAGGGAACGGCGAATACCTATCTCTCGGGTCCGCTCCAGCACCGACGCCAACATTATGTTCATGATACCGATACCGCCGACCAACAGGGAAATCCCGGCAATTGCTCCCATTACAATATTGAAAATTTTCTGTGTCTCTTCACTCTGGCGCAACAATTGCTCCGGAACAATTAATTTATAATTATTCTCCTCGTTATAACGCCTGAACAGAATCCGGTCGATAAATTCCGCGCTTGAAACCACATATTTGCTATTATTAATCTGAACGATAATTTTGTCCAACTCACTTTTGCTCGGGTTTCTTCTGAACCTTACCAGGGCGGTCTGAACCGGAATAAACAGATGTGCGTTCAAATTTACTTCAATGTTTCCCGCAACACTCACCGGTTGGTATCGGAGCACGCCAATCACCATAAACCAATGATTTTCAATTTTGATATATTTGCCAAGCGCGTTTTCCAGCGGAAAGAGGGTGGCGTCAACGTCCGCCCCGATAACACAGACCCGTTGATACAAATGATTGTCCATCTGAGTAAAGAAGGCGCCTCTGACCAACTGCAAATTTATTAAATTGAAAAAGACGGGTTCCGTGCCGGTGACTGTCACTTCCATAAACCGGTTTTGACTGGAAACTTCAATCTTCTCCTCAACGACCGGCGCGGAATATGCGACTATCGGTAAAATAGAATTGATCGCCTCACGGTCTGCCATGCTGAGTTGAAAAGCCGTAGAAATATCAGAATCTTCATTGTCTTCTTTATTCTGAATGATAATGTTTTTCAGACCGAGAGATTGAATCTGATTAAGAGTTTTACGACGGGCGCCTTCACCAATAGCAAGCATGGAAATCACTGCCGCCACGCCAAAAATAATTCCCAGCATGGTTAGAAAAGAACGGGTTTTATGTGCTTTTAAACCTTCGACGCCGATGTTGAATTGCTCACCGCTGATCAGGTTCAACCATCGGTATAGCCGGTGATATTTTAATAATGAAATTGCCACTGTCCTCTTTCCAAACATTATCAGTGAATAATGACGCGACTTTCCCGGCTTCCCGCTTGTTTTCTCTTTGATTTTGGCGCCGCTTTTTGCCCGGACAGATCCATGCTTTTCTTTAGCCGAATAACATCGTCGTCCTGTAATCCGTCATATACAATCACAAAATCCGCATTGGTTTTACCGGTCCGGATGGTCACAAAATCCCCTTTTTTAGAGTAAACGCCGGTCTGACCATCTTTTGTTACCAGGGCGTCAATCGGAATAAAGAGGGTATCCGGAATCTCATCCACAATTATCTGACAGCCGGCGCTCATGCCCGGTTTCAGACGTTCATCCAGCTCGTTTATCGTCACCTCCACATCGAAGACATTTTTTTTTGACCGGCGATCACGGTGCGCCAGAGCGGAAATAACGGCGAGCTCTCCGGTAAAAGTCGTATCGACAATCGCATCAAGTTTAATATTTACCTGCAGTCCGAGGCTCATCTGTGCAATGTCCACTTCATTGACGGTAGTCACCACTTTCATTTTGGATTGATCCGGAATTTCCAGTAGGGGCTGACCACGCCATGGACTGGAACCGACTTTGACTTTTGACATTTCGCCGGCGCCGGTCCAGATTTCTTTATAAATCACCAGACCGCTGGCGGGAGAGGTGAGCGTCAGTTTTTTTAGATCCTCTTGGGCTCTCTGAAGTTTGATCTGCGCTTGCTCAACTTGTAGTTCAGATTGACGTAAAGAAGCGGCATTGATCAGTTTCGACGCATCAATTTTTTCAATCAACTGCCGGTATGCTATTTCAGCTTTTTTCAGAGTGTATTCGATCTCTTTACGTTTATTCTCAGCTTCATAGATGGCGTTTTTCGCCCGTAACCGGGTTTGTTCAAGACTGTACTCTTCAATTTTCAGCTGGC
>JAUVYH010000081.1 GCA_030603165.1 Fidelibacterota bacterium | reverse complement strand
ATCCGGGAGATTATAGCACTTATCACAGATTGACTTTATTAGATAAAGGGGGAGGAAACCTTCCTGCGATTATATCCGCCTACTCTCTTTTTAAACCTGATTATCCCGACAGCACCATCTATTTATTAGAAAGAGGAATCTTAAAAATTCAAGATTGGGATATAGACGGTATTATATGTGGGCGTTTATTCAGTGATCCCTGGAGATTTAACAATTATAGTTTTTGGTACGATTTTAAAAATGAATCCAATTAATTGATATTACATAACAAACACAGGCGATAAGTCGTTATTTTCCTGCGGCTAATACTTCAAATGATCCATCGTTACGCTTCATTGGCAATTTAATAAAATCCGGTTGAAATATATACATTGATGTATCTCCGAGACTTTCAATTAATTTTATAGGCGGGCGTTTTTGATTTATTATAATAAACGGAAAAATAGAGTATTTACCTGGTAATAATTCATTTGTATTTAAATTATAATCGTATTCCCATTCTTCTTGCTGATAACTGGGGAAATTATATATCAGTTTCTTGCTTCCGGGAAGATCAAATAAAACCGATCTATTTTCAGGATCATCAATTGATTTGAAAACTATCCCTGATTTCAAAATTCCGGGAGGTGGCTTTATCAACAAACCTCTATAATATATTTGTAGTGGATAATGAAAAGTTTTCAACTTTACGGTAACCTTAACCGGAACATTTTCAGATAAGCGAACTACAGAAGGAATAATCGATGTGTTAAACTGTAATAGTGACGATAAATATTTTACTTCTTTTAAACTTCCATCCTGCTTTATATCTCTTTGAATATCTGAAAATTTCCCGTTTGAAAATATTACTACTGATGAATCTAAAATATAATTTGCAAGATAAAAATAAAGATATATTTCACCACTGAAATCGCTACCAAGTCCGCTGGCTTCCGGACCAGGAAGTGTAATCGAAAATTTTCCATCACTATCTGTAAACGTTCCGATATCATAACATTCAAGCCAGACATATACTCCATCAGGTTTTGTTTTGTCGTCGAGCTCTATTTGACCCTTAAGTTTTACGGTTTTAATTTTCTCATCACTAAAAAATGGATTGGAAGTACAGGATGATAGTAAATACGATATAACAATTAAAGAAATAAAGCTAGAGTGCTTCTTGCATATTGTCATTAGAAATTTCATATTACACACCTAAAAGTTGTTAAATATTCTTTCTCAGCACATGAGAACACTAAAACCGCTGAATTATTTCATTTTCTTTTAGCGATACTCTTGACACCATGTTTCCTCATACCTTATTACCTTTACCTATCCTGTATAACATTATGTGGCATAGATTACCCAATCAGGAATTTATCATTAGCGTATATTGGCATTCATTCGCGGTCTGCTTCTTTCTTCATTTCTTCACTATTTAAAACTCTAATCCGAAGGTCAAATAGAATCGCCTGTCACGTATGGCAATACCTCGTAAAACCTGCGATTTATTTATGAGATTTCTACCACTCGCCGATAAAATACATTTTAAACGCCAAATATTCAAAGATTGCTTAATGTGAACGTCAATATTGCTGTATTTTGGCAGGATTATTTCTTGCAGTCTCATTTCACCATTATAATCAAAATGGTCAATAATCCACCCGGCGCGCTGCGATTCTTCATAGTAAATCAAGTCAATATCTATCCATTTCAAATCAAGTGAAAAACTTGTTGTCAATTTACTATCCGGTTTAAATGGAAATGCGGCTTTATCAGGTATAACATATTTTATATATGAAAGGTGAAAAGAACATGCCTTTTTTAGCCAAACTGAAGCATGAGTCTCGGCTCCAAAAATACGCGCATCCTTATAATTATCCATAAATGTTAAAGGAGTCCCACCCAAATGAATCATTCTGAACTTATTCTTATACGAGCTATGGAATAATATACAGGATAACTCTACTTGGGATAATCCTTTTGATTTTTCTGAATTGATAAAAATCGAAGCGCCGCCTTCTTGATTTACTTTATATTCAGTCATAAGCCTATTTTCGGAATTTTCACTTACAGGATAAAGCATTGACGTAATTTGTTGATACATCGTCGGAATTCTAAAATTTATACTGTAATTAAAGTGTGATTGAAAAAATAAATTTTCATCGCCACCCATAAATGAACTTGAAAACATATATGAATTTTCATACCATTCCAAATCATTATTCTTATCGAATTTTTCAGAGTCAAATGATAATGGCATGCGGTCTTTAACTCTCTCATAAAAAATACTTAACTGTACATTATCCAAATTTACAGGATGGGAGGTGTCATCATTTTTAAAATTAATCGCCGCAGAATAGCCGTCTTTTCTCCTCTTAAATTTATAATACGGTTGTTGTGAGCGACCATAGCGATATTCAACGCTATCGACGTAATTTAGAGATGAGTTTTCCATCTTATATGCGGTAAAAAAATTGATGTCCTTAAATTTTATTACATATTCTGCATTAAACTGAAGCATTTTATCATCAATTTTATTCCCGATATTTGTACCATGTGAATTCAACAAATGAGATTCATTCAATTCCTGGCTCGATAAATTCAAATTAACTTTTCCATACTTGCTGAAATCCCCGATATATTTTATGTTTTGAACCTCGAGTGACTTTGATAAATCTTCTAAATCCCTCTTATTATTATACTCCCTTTCGGATTTCATATAAAATGCTTGCAGTGTGTGCCTTTTCTTGTCATTTTTTATCCGCCCAAAGTCATAAGCTAAATTCAGTATTTTATTCGCCGTCCCCTGAATTACGTTCTCGGTAAAAGAGTTATCACCAATGTATCTTTGTTCCATAGCCGATTCTTTCACACCGGCATAAATCTTTAGTCCAAAAACATTTTTATAAATATTCAACCCCCAGTCACCTGAATTATAAGTACCGATTCTCTGGTAAAATTTCATCAGGTAATCCTGTTCCAGCTTGGGAATAAAATTAATCGCCGCCGAAGAACCTATAGAACTAAAAGCCGTAACATTACTACCCTTTATAACATCTATCTGCTGTAAACTTGATGGATCAATAAGTGATATATCAAATATATTATCATAACCGCTATTTAGACGAATCCCATCATATAGCACGGTCACTTCTTCCTGATTAGCCCCGCGAATTGAAACGGTTTTGGCACCGTTTATGGTCTCATATATAATAGTACTTTGGTCGGCTACAAGTATATCGGCGACATCAACATATCCCTTGGAATCAAAAGTCTTGGACGGTATAACCGAAATTATATTAGTTATCTCCTGGTTATAATTAAATGGTTTTTGCTTACCTCGAACCTCTATTTCTCCAAGTGGAATATTCCGTTTTTGCAATAATATCCTGTTTTCTTTCTGAAAATACGATGTCGGCACAACTCTCAGCGAGTAGGCAATATGACTAAAAACTAACTCTGAATTAGTATTTATTTCATTCAATATTATATTGAATTTCCCGGATTGGTCAGTAATCGTGCCAACCGTTGTTCCTTTAACAAATACATTCACATCGGCAATCCCCATTTGACTTGTAGAGTCAATAACCGTTCCTTTTACAACTATGTTATCGGCATAAAGCATTAAGCTATTTAGAAACATCAATAATAGACAGAATATATATTTATTTCGCATTTTCTTTTTACTTCTTTCACCTTTAAACAATAACACACAACTGTGGAATATAACAATATTTCGATTAATAATTAAAGCGATTTATGAAATTACAGGGCGTCGTAATCAGATAACAACTCCAAATAGGAAATATTGTAACTCAGCCGCAAACATGTCAGGTTTTATAATCTCCTTTTGGCAACAAGGCTTTACTCTGTAACCCTTCCACAATACAACTCCGAAGCGAAACTATGCCGCAGCCGAGCCCCAGAACAAGAATAAACCTTACCCACTTTAGTTGATTTATTTTGTCACTGCAAACCGGCAGCTGCCGGAGATGCTTATCTGGGTAGCCCGGCGTAAAAAAGATTACTTCGGTCATGTTGTTCCTGCTTCAGGATATAGAAAAAGACCGGCGTATCAATTACACCGGTCTTTTTCATTTCTATATATTTACGAAAGAATTAGAAGCCTAATCCAATCGAAAATACATTGCTGTTCCCAAAATACTGCATGGGACGATATGCATAATCCAACATCATATTAACGCCCCCAATACTATAATTCAATCCTGCTCCCAGCGATAGACCAAAAACAGTTTCTCCAAAGTCAGGATTATCAGCATCTTTCATAACAGTGTCATATCCTCCACGAAGATATAACATATTCATTAACTCAAACTCTGCGCCGACTTTAATCCTGTCTTGCTCGAAGTTATTGTTCTGAAACTGAGTACAAACCAGAAGATTACCAACACCAATATTCTTCATATAGCTAAGCCCCATCTCTAAACTTGAGGGTAGCTGATCTGATGAAGACGGTCTGTATCGATAATCATCATAAGATTCATCCTTATCACGGGCTTTGGTAAGCAAGGCGGAACCATCATATTGCATATTGGCTCCAATATTCTTGATCACAAAACCTAATCTTAATCCATCAATTGACATCAGGTTTTTATACTGGATACCAAGATCAGCTGCAAAAGCGGTAGCGCTGGCTCTTGGAATACTCTCATAAACCAGTTTGCCTGTAACACCGACATTTACATGATCAGTAAGACTTCTGGAATAAGTCATGCCCATTGTCGCAAAAGTAGGCGAGTACATACTACCTGTACCGTCCATATTTTCCCGTGTTGTAATTGGGATATCTCCAAAGTTAAAACTCTTTAAGCTGAATCCAATAACACCAAGTCTTCCGGCGTTAAAACCTAATGCAAAATAGTTCACATTAATATCAGCGATAATGTTTTGACTGGAAAAATTCCCCGCTGCTCTTGCTTCCATATTTCCTAAACCTGCCGGGTTCCAGTAGAGCGCATCTATTGAGCTTACACCGGCAATGTCAGCTCCGCCCATAGCAATTGCTCTGGCTCCTACCGGTACCTGAACCTGCACACCTGCTGCCGTACCGACACGACTGGCGTCGCCGGCATAAACAAAAGTACTGCACAGAAAGGCTACAACAAGGAAAATTGTCAATTTCTTGAATACATTCCTATTTATCATATTTTTCTCCTTTTGTGTTTTGACAACCATATTATTCATATTACTTCCCATTATATCAATAGTACTCAAGAATCTGTCTGTCCTGAATTACCATAATCTTCAAGACCTTCTCCATATCAAGATCCGGCAGGTCGATATGTACAATATACATACCGCTCGCTACAGGAAGATTCGCTTCATTTGCAAGATTCCATTGCATAAATTGAGAAGTATCATCTTTCTCTAACTTCCTGACTAAAACACCAGCAAGGTTAAAAATACGAATGGTTGCTTTAACCGGCAGATGAGTGAATGTTACATAATTGTCATAGGGATCCGTCGAAAGCGCATTATACGCATAATACGGATTCGGAAATACATTGATCTTCTTAGCAGCTTCTTTTGCCGCATCAGCATCGCTTAAAACCGGAGCTGTTGTCGAGAAAGTAAACTTATCTACTCCTAACTGGATTGGATTGTCATACTGAAATACTACATTATCTCCTTGTGTCCAGGCACAATTCCAGAAAACCGTATTCCAGGTGAATAAATCACTGTTGGTATTAGCAACCGGATCGGTAAGTGTCGCTGCATAATCCTCTTCTAAGAACCAGCAGTACATCCGGTCAGCTGGATTGAAAGCGTACATATCGGTAGCCGTCGGATCACCATAACGATCGTATATGACAATTGATATCTGCTTATTATTGTCTACATCCCATACCTCAAATGGTATCCGAACCAGGAAAGGATCGCCGGTTCCTGGATTAAGCGCACTCGGATGATCTACAAGATCATATCCACGGGCGTCGGCTAAAGTCGCCAGCGAACCCGTTCCATCCTTAATAGGATGATATGTACCACCGCCAGCCATAGCAATAGTTGTGGCATCATATTCACCGGTAAACCGAAGTTCCACATCCAATTGCAGTAAATTCATCGATTGAGTGCCATGCTGCCCGCCATCGGCGCTATATTCCCAGGTATCCCACGCTGTAGCCGTAGGCCCATAAGCACCCCAGGCATATTGTGCATAGGATGTGATTATGAAAGGCTTTCCGTGCTGATCATAGGCAAGCCATGCCATAGCACGAGCATATGAAAATACATCCGTACTTCCATCCGTTCTTGTATGTGTATATTTTGTAAAGTCTGTCGGTGCATCATAACTGGCATTAATAGCTACTTGAAAGCCATCGACATATTTTATTACATCATTACCTGTTTCTTCGCCGGTGTCAACATCTTTTCCGGCGACGATGGTCTGATCGGCAAGAACGACTTCATTGCTTGTCAAATCCTTAACGTTCCAGTGAGGTACTGTCTTAAAAGCATAAGCCTGCTCGGAAATCACGCAATTACCCTCTGCATTTACGACCACGGCGTCAGTAATACCATATAAGTCACAGGTGGCTGCATTCGCCGTATCTGCGCAAAATAAGGTTGCCCAGCCATCATCATAAACGATAAAGGCAACAACGAGCGGCAAAGTCGGCGTGTTGACATTCACGGTCATTAACTCGCCGCCGGCAAAAGCCCCGGCGCCAGTCAGATCGGTTTCATCAATCACCTCATTACCGAAAAGCACCGTGTTTTCCGATTCATCAATTAATGCGGTTATTCCATCCGGTCCGATAGCGCTGTTAATGACAATGTCTGGAGGAAATATTAATTTGACACCTTCCGCATAATTATAATCCGGAGATACTAGATCGAGGACTAATTTAAGGTCTCTTGTACCTGCTATTGGAGACGTATACGCAACACCTGTTATTGTAGAAGGTGAAACATCTGTCACTTTCCCAACAGCTTTTCCCACTGAATCAGGATAATTCGTGGTTTTCCATTTGCCATCTACATCCATATAATAATGCTGTTGATCGAAGAAAACTTCATAGTCATGACCTGTAAGTGCATAAGGATCAACTATATTGTAGCTTGCTCCGCCATCACATGTACCGGCTGAATGTGCTAATTCATATTCACCACCAAATGACTCTTCTAAAACAACACCGGGCAGAGGTTCCTGAATAACAACCTGAAGAGGAATTAACGCTGATTCCAGAGCTTTATCTGCGCGCAGGCTAATATTCTGATTATATGCAGTAACAGCAAAATAATAGGTATTTCCTTCATAAAGCGGATCACCGGTTATATAATCCTTATCAATTAGAAAAGAGCGTTTAATACCTGTATCATCACCTTTTTGAATTGGTATTTCTACTTCGCCATATTCAGGAGTCAGCTTCAAATCTGTAATTGTCTTTATACCATTTACAAGATCATAAGTCGCAATCAATGTTGCCTGACTCTTGCCTGCACTCGAACTTGGTAATTGGTAGATATTATAACCTTCAAATTCATAACCTAAAACCTCAAACTCTTCGGTAGTTGCGACAGCTTCTGTATTTAAACCCCAGTTCAACGCAACACTTCCTTCAAAGGGTCTCACTGTAACATCCGGTCCTGGTGGCGGTTTTGGCACTTCAGCGAAGGCGACATTATAGATACTTTGAGCAATCTCATCGGTTGCTTTCATGCTGGTGATAGAAGTAAACCTGGTGCCTCCAAGTCCCCCTATTATTGCCACGACGACTTCCTGTACATCACCATTGGCAAATGTAAATGGACCGGAACACAGGGCGATACGACGGTCGCCGGGTGAGAAGAATTTGTTATGTGCATCCAGATCGCCGGTTCCTGTTACAGGATCACCAGCCATAGGATACTTCGTTACTACCTTACCTTCATTCCCAACTGTCCAGGGAGTAGGATTGTCCATATTATCCGTAGGCGTATTACCCAACAGCATATTGTACCATTGTAGTGTACCTTCATACTCGCCGAGTGTCGGATCGCTAATTGCCGAACCGGCGGCAAACCAGGAAAAACCGGTCATTGGAATATTGACTTTACCGGGTCCAACTTTCTCTAAATTAAATACAGCATAATCTTCGGCATCGTCAACACCATTCCGGTTAATATCCTGTCCGGCGACTCCATCAACTAGCGGACCTTGAAAAAAGTCGTAACCAATTGCCGCAGGAGCCAAACCGAAAGCGGAATATTTGGTGTCTTTATCCATTCCGTTATATGCATAACCCATGCTTAATGTTGTATCACATCCGCATAGATCGTCGCCGGCTTCACCTAAATCCGGATCACACCACTGTGCAACATACATTTCCTCAACGTCTGCACCGGATTTGTTAATCATCTTATATTTCTTGAAAATAACCTGTCCTAAGCGAGAATCGGGCTGTGCATAAGCCCAGGCTGTTACCTGTAGTTCAATACCGATAGGTTCGGAGCCATAAAGACCAAGACAATTTGTTCTGTTGAGGTCATTACAAACAAACCAAACAACCTGATCGGCATTGGCAATTCCCGGTGTACCATCTGCATAAGTTGGAGCGCCAAGGTCAGCCGGCCATTCATTCCAGTCGATTTCATACTGCTCGATAATCGCATCGGTCATCGCTGTAGTAACGGATGAAGCACTTACCATGTTAGCTTCCGCCGCTTCCTGAAGAACCTTCGCATGATTCAGTGTCTCATAATCCTGACGAATACGATAAATTCTAGCCCGCGGATCATCTGTACTTACAGCAACACCCTCAGATATAATCCATCCCTGCGTTGTCCCAACATTATAAGTTTGACCACCAACGCGAATTTCAGTACCAACTTTACCACCCCAGATAAATCCATCCTGGAAAATGGCTCCCGCGGTGCCGCGAGGATAGATACCCCCGGAATTGCTGTTAGGGTCAATCCCGGACATTCCATTATAATTCATCCAATAACTCCAATTGGAGATATTTGACAGGGTGCGTGTTATCTGACCACTTGTTATTTTAGCTAGAGAGAGAGCCGGCTTTGGGATAGTGCCTTTCTCCTGCTCCGCCATCAGACTCGTTGCAAATAGCAGCACAACGATAAGTGAAACACACAATACTATTTTTGTGATTTTCATATTATTTCCTCCATAATAGTACCAATTCTATATAGTACCAATTCTATAAATATTACCGTAAACATCAAAAACTGAATTTTAGACCAAAGAAAATCTGACGAGGATTTCCATACAGTTCACGCCCTATGCTGTCCCAATAAGCCTGACCATTTGCCAGGTTTACAGCGCTATACAAATCGATGTACTCTTGCCCACCTTCGGCTTCAATAGTTGAAGCTGAATAATTTGGCTGACTCAGGAATCCATCATCTTCTGCGCTTCCGGTTTTTTCAAAAACATTTATGACGTTTTGACGGTTGAATAAGTTATTTACTAACACATAAGCGGTAATTCTAAAATTCATAATCTGAAATGCTTTATCAAGGCGTAAATCGGTATAAAATGTCCATGGGGTTGTAGATGAACCGATTGGCTCTGCCGCCAAACGATCTCTCGTATCAAACATATAATCGATTCCGGCAGTATAAGGATCTGTCTGTCCACCGATATTTACATTAACATGCGTATATGGATGACCACTCGAGAAATTAAATAACAAATTCATACCCAATTGGGAAAGAATTGGACCACCATCATTTTTACCAAAGCGGTAATCAAGATTAATCGAACCGGTATGAGCTGCAGAATAATCCAGAGGATTAATCGTAGTCGGCATCTGGGCGTTGAAATACAACGCTCCCTGAGCAGAATGGCTATTGGATTGTGTCCCTTCAGCATGAGTAAAAGTATAGTTAATCTGTGTAGCAAGTCGATTCGCTCTACGCAGTGTTAAACGAAACTCCATACCTTTAGTGGTTGCAAAATCTCCATTAGTAAAACGTTGATAATTACCTGGAATTGCAGCCGTCGGCTCAATCTTCTGATTGATGATCTGCACTAAACCTCTGATGTTTTTATAGAATGCAGTGATATCAAATGCCGCATTCTCAGCAACTTGTTGCCTTAATCCAACTTCATAAGAGGTTGTTTTCAAAGGATCAAGTCCAAACCCGACCGGATTAATGAAGTAGTAACCCTGGCGGACAATCTGCCGCGCTAAAGTATAATTGCTAAAATATACATTATTCAAACTCGGCATCTGCACAAATTTACCATACTGCATATAAAAAGCCGTCCTGTCAGTTACCGGGAAGGATAGTCCTATACGGGGACTTATGATCACTTCCGGATCTTTATCTTTCCAGGCGCTTTCGGCAAGCATACTGGATTCACTGTCAACTTCCGGATCTGCCGGGTTTTTCAGTTCTCTATCATCGGAGTCAAAATAATCTAAACGAACACCGGCATTAATGATCAAATCTTTATACTCGATTTTATCCATTAAATAGACAGAAGCCTGAACCGGTTTTTTGGGTCCATCAACATAACCAAGGCTTTTTCCATCAGCATCTTTATACCTGATAATATCGTCTGATTCATTTCCATAAATATCATAACCATAGGCGTCAATACCGCCGTTTAACATCCAGATATCAGCGGGTACTGCAGCCATACTTCCATAAGTTGTATAGGCAAAAGTTCCGTTTTCGGCAGTATAATCCATTACTGAAGGAGCTATATCGAAATGACGAATAGTATAACCCCTGTAGTCCACACCTGCCTTTAACTGGTGATATTTTCCATACTGGGTTATAAAATCGGCGGCAAATCCTATATAGTTATGTTTCTCATTGAGGTACAAATTGAGCGGATTACCATTTCTTTCAACAGGGAACCCATCTAATCTGTAAGCATACTGATCGCGCCATGAATTTCTATAAACGACGTCTCCATTAGTATAGTCTGCCACAGCAGTGCTATCATAATATTTCTGCCAGTCATTTCCAAACCAACTATCACCAAGTTCTCTCCCATATTGATAATAACTTGCTTTTAAGTCCAAATAAGTTTTAGACGAAAATACTTTCGTAGCTTTAGCGGTCAACAACATTGTAGATGTTTCATAATACTGGCTTCTGTCATTGAGAGTGTTTAACATCGGTGGTTCAAATCTGTCATATTTACGACCGGTAAACAAGCCACTGATATTCATACGAATCGGAAGGTCTAATGTGATAGTGCCATTGACTTTGTAGAATTTATCAGCCTGTTTTGGCGTAAAACCATCCGGATATGCCAATGTAACGGTATCATGTTCTGAATTTAGCGGATTAGTGTCTATCATATCCTTGAATTCATATCCTTCGCTAAAACGAACTGCGCCGTCATCCTGGTTATTATATTCTCCAGCAAGAAAAAATCGAGCTTTTTTAGAGAATAACGGTCCACTGATTGTGGCTACCGCCAGTTGATGACCATAACTATAGGTATCAAGAGACTTTTTCCCTTCAGTCGGATCACCAAATCCATCAGCACGATAATCAATTGAACCTGATAAAGACGAACCTCCGGTTTTCAACTCTGTCTTTACCACACCTGCATTTGCGCCTCCCATATCAGCATTATAACCACCGGCTAATACCTGGATCTCTTCAACAGCTTCGTGAATAGGAACTAATGCATTCCGGTTGGTTATAGGATTCATTGTTGAGACGCCATTTACAAAATAACCTACTTCGCCATCTCTGGCTCCGCGAATGTGAACAATTCCATCCTGAACAATAACACCCGCCATCGTCGAAATGACATTCTGTATTCCACGAACCGGGATATTTTCCAAATCTTCAGCTGTTGTAAGTGAAATACTTGAAGTAGCGCTCTTTTCAAACAGCTTTCGCTCAGCTGTTACGGTGACTAATTCACCTTCTAAAACCGTTTGTTCTAAATCAAAGTCCAAAGTAGTAGTTAAATCCATTGATACCCTAACTTTTTTAACTACTGTCTCTTTGTACCCAATGTAACTAGCATGAACAGTATATAAACCAATAGGAATATTCAAAATTGCATAATATCCCTCGGCATCTGTTGCAGCGCCCATTGAGGTACCTTCAATCAGAACATTTACCCCAGCGAGGGGTTCACCAGATTCCTTGTCCTCTACTGTTCCAGAGATTTTTCCCGATGTTCCAGCGAAAAGAACAAAGGGCAGCATTAGAACAAGAAAACAAATCGAAACAAAACGTACCATACGAGTCCTCCTTAAAATAAATATTCCTTTACATTTAACATCCAATCCCACATTGTAAATAGAATCTACAGAATTTGCGATTCCTTTGTCAAGCTTTTTTTATGACGGAGCGCTTAATTTTTTAAGCGTTTTGTCAGCACCTCGTCCACAATGCCATATTCTTTCGCTTCCAACGACGACATAAAATAATTGCGATCAGTATCCCTACCGATTTTTTTAATCGGCTGATCTGTTAATTCCGACAATATTTCATTTATCTTTTCTTTGATCTTAACAATTTCTTTTGCGTGAATCTCGATATCGCTTGCCTGTCCCTCTACACCGCCAAGCGGTTGATGGATCATAATCCGGGAATTCGTTAATGCAAATCGTTTACCTTTCGTCCCTGCCGCCAGCAGAACCGCCGCCATACTGGACGCCTGTCCGATACAGATCGTGGCAACATCAGGACTGACATACTGCATTGTATCATAGACAGCCAAGCCGGCTGTCACCGTCCCGCCCGGACTATTGATATATATAGAAATATCCTTTTCCGCATCTTCCGCCTGCAGAAACAACATTTGGGCAATAACCAGGCTGGCAACATGATCATCAATGGAATTACCGATAAATATAATCCGTTCTTTCAGCAGCCGGGAATAAATGTCATAGGCGCGATCCCCGCGCCCGGTCTGCTCAACAACCATAGGAATGTACATTTGATTTTCAATAGCTTTTTCACTCATTATAAATTCCTCTTGCGAAAATCGCTCGTGTGTAATATTTCCTTTTTAATTTTCACAAATTGCTTCAGAAAATCAAATGTTTTCTGTTCATGGATATCATTTTCCAGATGCGACCGGTTCTCTGCCTTTCGATAATGCCGAACTACCGTGTCTCTGTTTTGCTCGGGATATTGAGCGGCAGCTTCCTGAATTTTCTTATCGATATCCTCCTCACTGACTTCAATTTTTTCACTCCCGTTGATCGCTTCCTGAATCAGATACCAGCGTATTTCCCGTTCGGCAATCGGCTTATACTGCTCGCGAACTTTTTCTTCATCGATTTCCTTATTTCCGTTTTTCGACAGAATCTCTTCTACAATATTATCAAGAAACCGTTTAGCTCTTGAAGCCGGGACGTCAAATTTTACATTGTTGATAAAATAATCCGTAATAGATCTTAAAAATTCTTTTTCGGAACGGTTGTCCCATTCTCCCTGCAAAGATTTTTCCACCTCTTCTTTCAGGGCTTTAAAACTGTCTGTTTTACCAAAATTCCTCTTAATAAAATCATCGGTCAGCTCAGGCAGATCATGAGATTCCACCCCTTTAACATTCACAATGTAGTTAATATTTTCACCTTTATCGGGTCTCAGCTGGACGCGGATATCGTCACCGGCTTTGGCTCCAATCAGTCCTTCGCTACCCGGCTCGCCGAAAATTCCCTCACCAACCTTAAACATCCGGTCTTGAACTTTCCTGCCTATTAGAGGAATGCCGCTCTGATCAATTTCCTGAAGATCACAGATGATAAAATGCCCTTTTTGAGCGCCCTCGGTTACCTCCCTGACCTCGGCATGATGCTCGCGGATATCTTCAAGATACAGATCCACATCTTCTTTATCTAACACATACGTTGTCTTAGGTACTTTAAATCCTTTTTTATAATCCGGCAATGTAATTTCGGGATCAATTTCTATCGCAACTTCATAGAAGAAGTTCTCACCTTCTTTATAATCCACATCTTCGACTTTCAGATCAATGAAGCCGTCAAATCCTTTATCTTTCAAAATATCCCTGTAAGTGGACTCGATGACGGTATTGGTAAATTCATACTTCAAATCGGGACCCAGAATCCGCCTGGCAATTCCCATTGGGACTTTCCCCGGACGAAAACCATCGACTTTTAACCCTTTACGAAGTTTTTGAAGGGCGCTGTCATAATACCCTTCCACCTCATTCCATTCGAGATCGACTCTCACTTTTCGCTCTATGCTGCTGCTGTCATTAACCGAAACTTTCATTTATTTCCCTTATTTACTATACCTTTATATAAACGTGCCGCGGGCGAAGGTCCCTCAAAGGTCACTCCGGAAGAACCCGCATCCCAACTGTCAAAACCTCGTACCAGAGGTGGGATTCGAACCCACAATCCCTCTTAAGGGAACTAGGTCCTAAGCCTAGCGTGTATGCCAATTTCACCACTCTGGCAAATAGCGCCGGCTGGCAGGTCTGCCGGTGCCGCAACCACGGCTCAAAAAGCACCTTAATTTAAATATTCCAAACGATTTTCAAAGTCCTGATAGTATATCTGAGGTTTCCCCGAAATTGGAAATCCCTTATAGCACAATATTTTGTATTTTGAGATGATAAAATATGGGAAATAAGGGAAATATGGGAAATAAGGGTAATAGGGGAAATAGGGGAAATAAGGGAAATAGGGGAATAAGGGAAATAAGGGGAATAAGGGAATAAGTGAATAGGGGAAATAAGGGGAATAGTGGAAATAAGGGAAATAAGGGAAATAAGGGGAATATGGGGAATATGGGGAATATGGGAAATAGTGGGAATAAGGGGAATAGTGGAAATAAGGGAACAACCTTATATCCCTATACCGCCTATATCCAGAAACACGGGGCGAGGGGAATAAGGGAATAAGGAAATAAGGGAAATAAGGGGAATAGGGGAAATAAGGGAAATAAGAGAAATAAGGGAATATGGGTAATAGGGGAAATAAGGGAACAACC
>JAUVYH010000181.1 GCA_030603165.1 Fidelibacterota bacterium | reverse complement strand
ATTACCATTTCAGGTCGTGCTGATCATAGTTATACCGATTCTTCAGGATTCTTTAGTTTTGAAATTGAGATTGATAATTCATCTGAAAATGTAACAATCAATGCGAGCAGAGTAGGATATAAACCATGTAGCATCGAAAATGTAACTCTTGAAGCGGATAAAATGTCATTAACACCTACATTTTCTATGACTCCTGCATCAGTGGAGGAGGGGAATTATATTGCCGGTATTTCGGGCAATGTGGTAGATGAATATGAAAATCCCTTAGAAGAAGTATTGATTACCATTTCAGGTCACGCTGATCATAGCTATACCGATTCCTCAGGATTATTCAGTTTTGAAGTTGGGATTGATAATATATCTGAAAATGTAACCGTCAACGCAAGCAAAGTGGGATACAATCCACTCAGCATCGAGAATGTAACTCTTGAGGCAAACGAAACGGTGGCTGTACCTACGATTTCACTAATTCCTGAAGTATTTACGACTACAATCCAGGGACAGGTGATAGATAGTCTTGAAAACAACCCTTTAGAGAACGCTTTGATTTCCGTAGACAATCATTACGAGACCGGTATTACCGACGCAAACGGAAATTATAACTTTTCACTTGAACTTAGTAGCCCAACCGAAGATGTAACCGTTAGCGTCAGAAAACCGTTCTACACTTACGCCGATCCGGGCGTAGCGTCAGGTGGAGGAGACATGCAGGTCACATTAAAGCACGGACAAACGACCACGGTCCCAATATTTGTATTAAAAAAGTGTGTCGCAAAAATAGAAGGCGCCGTGATTGACACATTAGGTGCGCCTATCCAGGATGTATTGATATCTGTTTCAAATCATGCGCCAACGTCCCTGACCGATGCCGCCGGAAAATTTAGCTTCTCAGTTGAAATTATCAGTACAATCGAAAATGTAACCGTCATCGCAACAGTACCGTTCTACGAGGAGGCACAATACAGCGTTACTCTGGAATACGATCAAACTACCGTCGTACCAACTTTCGTATTAAAGCAATCACCTTAATAATAGAGAGTAATTATGAAAAGGATCAACCGTATTTTAAAATATCTTCTGATTATTTCCATTATTTTCCCAACTGAATCTTTTTGGAGTAAGACTCCGACCCGGCTCCTGGCTCAGACTAAAGAAAAGGGATTAATCTCCATAAATTTGAAAGATGCTTCTGTAAACAATGTTTTAAAAGTACTGGGCGAAAAAACCGGCATTAAATTCGTCGTTGACCCGGCTATTCAAAACCGCCGGATTACCGTAAACATTAACGATGTGTTAGCCGATGACGCAATTTCGGTAATCATGGAATCAAACGGGCTTGGTTATCGAAGTATAGAAGGCGTGGATGTTTACATGGTCAGCGATCTGATTAAAATTATGTCCCGCACCGTAGTGAAAAAAGTTTCATGTCAGTTTGCCGAAGCCGTGAAATTGCGGGATATTCTGAATAAAATCGTTACGCCAGGGGTCGGAGCGGTGCTGGCGGACGAACGGACGAATTCGCTGATCATCAAAGAAAATCCTGAAGTAATTGATAAATTGGAAGAGCTAATCGAAGAATTAGATAAACCGACGCCACAGATATATATTCAAGCGGCTATCGCCGAAATATCTTTGACAAAAAACAATGAAACGGGTCTCGAATGGTTGTGGAAAGATCCAAACCTGGCGAGTTCCTCCGACAGGGTGGGAACAAGATTTGATTTGCGTCAAACAAAAAGCAGTGGAACAGAAGGTCAATCCCAATATACGGACGGCGAGGGCAATCCCTTTCCATTTTCGCTTCCCATCGGTCAGGGGCTTGGAATCGGGATCATAAACGTTCATATCGACGCCGTACTTCGTTCTATTCAGACAGACTACAATTTGAATATTCTCTCCCGCCCGCATTTGGTGACTCTTGATAATCAGGAGGCGTCTATTGAGGTTGGCGATCAAATCCCATATAAAGTTTTAAGCCAATATGGGATAACATCATACGAATTCAAATCGGCGACCGTAAAATTGCTTATAAAACCACATATTAACAACGACAAGACAATCACCCTCGAAATAAAGCCAAATGCCGATTTCCAGAACGGGCAGACGCCGGACGGTATTCCTATTATTGCCACCCGCAAAGCCGACACCCAGGTAAAAGTAGGCAATGGCAAAACGATTATTATCGGGGGACTCATGCGAAACTCGGATGTTCAAACCATCAGCAAAGTTCCCATACTGGGATCGATCCCTGTTCTGGGTGCCTTGTTTCGAAGCAAGATAAACAAAAAAGAGAAAACCGAGCTGGTCATCTTTATTACACCCAGAATTATGAGTGACAAGTTGGCGGAATCTGAATTAGTTCCGGAAAAACACCTGTCCGATGATGCCATTAAAAAATTGAATAAATTACAAGGAACTAAAAATCAACAATAAAAAACAGGGGAATCTCATGAACTCAAAAAATACTTTAAAAATTATGGTCATTGATGATGATCCCGAAATTTTAGATTGCTTTAAATCGATTTTCGACAAGTCCGGGGCACATTTATACCTCTGTAAAAGCCCTATTTCAGCAATTGAAGAGCTGAAACACGAGACCTATCACATTGCTTTTATAGACCTGTATATGCCCGTTATGAACGGTATGGAAACAATGACACGACTCAAAGAGATTAATCCGAGTCTGGTTGCGATAATGATTTCCGGTTTTCGAAATCCGCACATGCTGGAAGCGGCCAAAAGAAGCGGCGCGCAGGATTATCTTTATAAACCTTTGAATGTTAAGGATATACTTCTAAGTACAATTATACCAATAAAACAATCCGAAAAACAGAAAATATAGGAGATTGTTATGGACTCACAAAACATATTAAAGATTATGGTTATCGATGACGACCCTGAAATTCTGGAATCCTTCAAAAAGATTTTTGAAAATTCGGGCTTTCATCTCTTCCTCTCCAATAATGGTGTTACTGCCATCGAGAAGATGAATCATGAAAAATACCATATCGCGTTTATCGATCTGTACATGCCGGTGATGAACGGACTGGAGACGATGACCCGCCTGAAAGAGAGTAATCCGGATTTGATTGCCGTAATGATCTCCGGCTTTCGTAATGAGCAGATGCTGGAAACCGCAATAAAAAGCGGCGCCCATGACTACCTGTACAAACCACTCGACATCCAGGATATTATCGGGATCACGCTGAAACTATCCCGGCAACTGGGAATCCGGAGTGATTTGGAAGTTTTGTTCGAATAATTTCCGCCTTCCAGTACTATGTTTAATGGAAGATTCTCTTTCCTTACCAGATTGAAATTAAAATTTGATGTTTGATATAAAATTAAAACATGCTTTTTACCGTCGAGAACTCAAAATTTTCTTTACCCCGTTGGATAGTTCTTATATACGTCCGGCGGCTACCGGATTCCATCAATGACTTATCCAACGAGGTGAACAAAAAAACAAGACTTTGAGAATTAAGAGGCTAAGAGGCAATTTACTGCTTTTTGAATTTTAGTTCGAGCGTCACGATTTTTTTAGGTAAAACCATGAGCGGAATTTCATAGTCATTTTTAAGCTCCGGGGATTCAATTACAAATTCTTCGAGCGAAAGAATATTTACTGCCGCCAATGGAAAATGAGTTTTGACAACACCCTTAACGATTTTTTGCGTCGAATTAAAAAGTCTCAGGATCGCGCTGCCATTATCACTGAATTTAAGCGCTGAAAAACACAAATCAGCCGGTTCAATTTTCAGGAATTCCATCTGAGCGGGTAATGAACCTTCAGCTTTATCTATCATATACAATTTGATTCCAAAAATCCTTGCATAAGCATCTGATAAAACCTGACCATTTTCCCATCCTCCCAAATAGGGATAAAATGAAAGTGTATATTTCAAGATTGATATACCGTTTTTGTCTGCTGAAGAAGATAATGGCGATAATCGTTTCTCAAGGATTGGTAACAACAAATATTTTTTCCCTCTTGTATTAATAAACGCTGACCGAATCTCTTTACATACAATTGCAAACCCGGCAATCTCGTCGCTTAATCCTATAAAGGAATTTAATGACATTGTAAACTGTCTCAATTTTCGCACTTCTTCAATCGATGAAATTTCTTGAATGTCAAAGCGTAAATCAGAATAAACATGATCAATCTTAAAATCTGCGGGAAAATAACAATCAATTTTATGATCATCAGCCTTATCGACAACTTCAAGGTCAATATTAATAAACCGGGATAATCTGTTAAGTGATAAGATCACGGATATCTTTGTCCGTTGATTTTCAACCCGATTATCCTGAACCCACTCATACTCAATTTTAAACGAACCAAATAATGTATTATTGTCTAACCGGGTAATACGTGGTTTAAGCGAGGTCGTGATTATTCGCTCCTTCTTACCCTGATCGTCTAAAACAGTATCAATAAAGGATCCTAATGACCGGTATATTGCTCCGGTCTCTTTTGAAAAAACATTAAATGTGCCATCTGAATTAATCGTAACCTTGATAAAGTCATTTTCAAGACAATTATGAGACGAAATGATATTTTTACGATGGGGAATAAACGGCTTTGTTGTCGGAATAATCTTATAGGTTTTATATCCCATCGCAGGAAGCTTGTTCAATTCAAGAAAACAACGGTACCGTGTTTTATGAATATCATCCTGATGTTCAAATACAGGAAAAATATTTGTTTTACCTGCATTTATACATGGTATTTTCCGTCCGGATAAATCTTCAACAGCTACATTCTCGGGCGCGATGTCGCCGGGAAGTTCCAAATCAACATCTATGATTTCTGTTCTGCTAAAAGGTAGCGGATTTACAACCGTAAAATAATATCCCTGTTGTTCATCGGGCAGTTGTATATTTTTCAATAACATCATAATAGAGTTGGTAAAAGCCGTATTAATCTGATTTAATAAGGATCTGTACCGACTACAAATCTGACGTATTTGGCTCCGGTCTATTTTGGGACATTCATATGTAGAATATTGCAATGATAAAAGTGATTCCCATAAACTTTGGATTTCACTTTTTGCATTCACACCTAATATCTGCTGTTGAATAACATTCCATGGTTCAGCATAAAACTGTAATGAATGCTCTGCGTGGGAGTTGCTTGTTCGAATTCCGGTACAAACAATATTCGTAAACGTCTGTTCTAATCCTAAACAGGGAATTGATTCATTTGACAGGACTTTAATAGCTCTATCGGTATTTTTTTCCTTAATTCTCCAGAAATAATCCGGGAGAGAAATTAGCTCGGCATGCACTCCTTCCAGCGAATTAAAATAATCAATAATGTTTATAAAACAATCCACACCGGCATCAGGATCAAAATCACTTATTAATAAAACAGGAGTCTCCGCCGGCTTGTTTATACCATTTTTTTCTAAGTGTGATATATGTTGCAAATCATTAAAATTCACACTGACATTCAGGTCTCGTTGATAAAAACACTTTACAAGCGCTTTACTTCCATCAACGCCTTCCCATATAAATACACTCGGTATATTTTGAGTAGTAGTAATCGGAATAAAAATCGCATCTATGTTAAAACCATTAAAAATTTGGGGCAACTGCGAATTGTTGCTACAGCTCAGCGTTGTATAACCAACCTTCATGATATTGCCGATTTCATAACAGATTTTATCCCCCAAAAATAAATTCCGTATGAGAGTTTCTCCGTTTGCGAGACAATCATTTGGAGGTAAATACCATGGACCACACAATAAACGTTTTTTCTCGATTAAACGTTTTATAAGTTCAATCCAGTCGGATTCGGCATTAATCAGCGATTTTAAATACTTCGTGTGAAAAGTCAAATGACAGATCCCAAAATCAGGTGATTCTTCCAAGATTTTCAGAACCTGTTTAATTTTATCCGGAAACTCTTGATTTCCTTTGTCTTCCGAAAGATTCGAAAGCGTAAACAACGAGATGACGGAAATATTCATTTATTCCCTTATATAGAACACTATCCCTAACCTGGATAAACCAGAATTTCAAATTTCAAACTTCAAAATGCAAATTTTAAGATCGCTTTTTCTAATCTCAGCCTCCGAAAATAATTTGTGTAACAGGTGTCTCTGAAAAAATTTGATATTTAATATTTGCAATTTGATATTTGATATACATTATGCTTTTTACCGTCGAGAACTCCAAATTTTCTTTACAAAAAAACACGAATATTAGAAGTAAGATACTAA
>JAUVYH010000012.1 GCA_030603165.1 Fidelibacterota bacterium | reverse complement strand
TTTACCGTACCGTCATTAAATGACGGTACGGTAAAAATATATTGGGGCGGCGCAGATACTGTTATGAATGTTGGTACAGCAAATATTAACGAACTTGTAGATATGTGTCTATCTAAATCAAGGAAAGCTATTTAATATGAAAGTTGCAGTTTTATCTACTGTATGCTGGAGTACACCCCCAGCTCATTATGGTCCGTGGGAACAGATCGCTTCCAACATCACAGAAGGTCTTGTTGAAAAGGGCATAGATGTCACCCTTTATGCAACTCGTGATTCTTATACTAAGGGGAAACTTGAATGGGTAATCAAGCATCCTTACGGCGAGAATCCCGAAATGGACGCTAAAGTATGTGAGAGCCTGCATATCAGTCACCTTATGGAGCAGGCTGATAAATATGATATTATTCATAATAATTACGACTTTATTCCATTAACCTATTCTAAATTAATAAAGACTCCTATGGTAACGACTATTCACGGATTTTCTTCACCAAAGATTATTCCGATTTTTAAAAAGTACAATAATATCGGATATTATGTTTCTATAAGTAATTCTGACCGTTGCCCCGAATTAAATTATATTGCAACAATCTATAATGGAATTCAGCCAGATCAGTTTACTTTTAAAAAAGAACATGGAAAATATCTTCTTTACTTCGGGAGGATTCATCATGATAAAGGAACATATGAGTCAATTCAAATAGCTAAAACCGCTAAAATGAAACTCATTATTTCCGGTATTATTCAAGATAAAAAATATTTCAAAGAAAAAGTAGAACCATTCGTAAACAACGATGATATCATTTACGTTGGCAACTCAGGTCCAAAAAGACGAAATGAGCTCTTAGGTGGCGCTTATGCTTTGCTCCATCCTATAAATTTTGATGAACCTTTTGGATTGAGCGTAGCTGAATCAATGTTTTGCGGAACACCCGTTATTGCCTTTCCTAGAGGGTCTATGTCAGAACTAATAGTTGATGGGAAGACAGGATTTCTTGTCTATTCTGTAGAAGAAGCAGTAGAGCGCCTGAGCGAAATTAAAAAATTAGACCGAAACTATTGTAGAAAATGGGCTGACAGTAATTTTAGTCAGAAGAAGATGGTAGATGATTACCTTAATGTTTATAATAAGATTCTTGGAGTAGAATAAAGTAAACCATAGCAAAGTTATCGACAAATTATCTATTTAAATATGGATAAAGCCCGCTATTTTGACTCTGAAACGAAAAAAAAGATATGTTAATCGGGAAAATAAATTGATTCCAGCTTCAGAATCATAGATCCAAATAGCGCCTCACTGGAAATCATGACCGGAATGCGTTTTTCATCGGTGCTTAAGTAAATCGTCACCAAATTTTTATTCTTAAATAATTTGCCTTTCTCTGAAAACGGAGTTAGCACATAACATTCGATTTCTCCGGCGGGTACTTTTATATTTTCCTTATTTTCAACCTTTATTTTAAAAGGTCTCAACTTATCATTATCAAAATAATTCAGATCAATAACATCACCAACGGAAAGGTCCAGGGCGCGAACATAATAAAATATGGATAGCCCGTCATGGATTATGCTATCGATTGATACCGTATCACTTTGCGAAATCGCCCGCATTTGATGGTAATCAAACCGGACGGAATATTTCTTGCGATAGCGACCTTCCCTCAATGATTTCCTGAATTTTCTGGAATAGAGACCACTGACGTCTATCCAGGAATCCATCTTGTCTCTGACTTTATAAAAATGGTCGAAAAAAGAGTTGGACTCGGTTACAGATCGTACATGATATACAGGAATACCATTAAGGCTATCAAAAGAGATAACTTCCAGAGACGACATCCCTCCTTGTACAAAATTGAACCATGTTGAATATTCAATCCGTTCTCCTACTGAAAATGGATGGGCGTTCTGCCCTGCGGCAATATTCGACATAAAGCTAATTATGAAAAAAGAAATAATTCTATATTTTTTAAAAATTCCCAATACAGATTCCTCTATTTCCCGCGCCCTTTTTTAATTTTTTTTGCCTTACGACGCATCTGATTTTTCTTAATGGCTTTTTTCAAATAAATAAGATTTTGCTCGGCATTTTCTGAATCATAAAACAGAAGAAAATATAACCAGAGACAGTCAGCATGATCGCGCTCCAAATTACAATTGCATAAATTCATTTTTGAGATATCATACATTCGCTCGGCTATTGTAATCTTGGATTTCCGCACGAGACGGTTTAAATCAACCAGATAGATATCTGCATAGTCGCTATCTTTTACCAGAAAATTTCCCTGCGTTAAATCATTGTGGATCATTCCTGCGTTGTGCATCGCAAATACCATTTCACCCATTTTTTGCACAATTAACTGTTTTTTTTCAGATTCAATAATTTCATTCCGCAGTATTCGACGGGACTTTTGATTTTTTCCAATGTATTCGGTAATAAGAAAGTTCTGATAGATAAATCCCAACTGGCGGGCTGTATAGACGGCTATGGGCTTTGGAACAGGAACACCGGCTACCAACAACCACTTTGACGCATCCCATGATTTTTGAGCCCGCGATCTCATAAAGGGACTGAAAAACATTGAAATTGTATTCCGCCAGCCAAAGTTCTTCACGACAACTTTTTGAAAGCGTCTGCCAATATCAAGTTCCATGAGAACGACTGCATTCGGATGATGTTTATACACCTCAATCGCGCTTTCGAGTACCCAACCCTTATTTCTCAAGCCTTCGAATTGATAGCGGCTAAGCGAAGGACCGATATATGCCGATTTTAACATTCATTACCACCAATTATTTAATAACTTGCGTGCCCGGTATCTCCGGTACAGGTTCCGAGGTTTTTTTCTTAATTTTGTCGAAATATCTGAAGTCAACATCGTCTCTGCCGCTTCTAATACTCGTTTTGCATTTGCCTGATCTGCATACGGTTGTATCTCCCGCAATACATTTTTTCGGTTTATCGAATATTCTTCAGGATTTGAAACAGACCGGTCAATTGCAGTCCGCAGATCTTTTATATTCTGAATATTTATTCCTTTTTCCAATCGGATTCTGGCATCGATTGTGATCACCGGCTTATCCAAAAGCATGAATTCATATACAATCGAAGATGTATCAGAAATCAGCACATCAGCTGCTTGCAATAACGGGATATTGTCAGGATCGTCCCAAACCAGCACGTTATCCAACTTTTTGAACCGTAGTATGTCTTCTTTATCCATGAGATCATGAAATTTTATAATCCAGGTTTCACCACGCTTAATCATTGACTGTAACACCGGAAACAGTTTACCCGAAGATTTATACTTCGGGCTAAAGGTTGGCGCGTACAGAATTATCCTGTTTTCCGGACGCACTCCCAACTTCATGAGTATTTCTGCACGGTTATAGGGGTTCATCAGGAGATCGACTTTTGGCCAACCAGTCTCAACGACGTGAAAGTATCCATGTTTTTCAGCAAGTTTCTTAAAATTTCGTGTTATTAACGGACCGCTGGTACAGTAAAGATCAAAAAAACCGGTTATCTTGTAATGTCCGCCCTTTTCTTCACAAATACCATGAAACACCTGAACTTTTAGTCCGGGAATTTTATCATGAACAATATTTCCCGGCACAAATACGATATCCGGATCAAATGAACCGGCTTCTTCTATGGATGTTGTATAACGCATATCGTTGCGGATATATTTCTCCAACACGGGCGGCAAAAAGATCATGGAATCACCCCACTGCCCTCGTTCTATCTCTTCAACGAGCGCCTGGATTACGCTTAGTGAATATGGTTTTGTTATAAAATGTAGATATCGTCGCATATTTTTTCAGAACCGTTTTAGAATATCGTCCACTATTCGCTTGCTGGCATTTCCATCAAGGACGCCTAAAAACCCTTCCGCTATTTCTTCGGCACGCCTGGAAAAATCATTCCTTTCTTTCATCGACTTGCCCATTACTTCGGGTAGTTGTCCCGGGCTTTGAATATGATAGGCAAAATCAAGATGTTGCTGAATATCTTCATCCAGCCGACTCTTGCGAAACCACCGATTAAATATTCGGTGCTTAATCCTCAAATGGTGAAAATCACAAATAATAACCGGTCTGCCGGCAGCCAGAAATTCAAATGCAGTGGAAGATACTTCCGTCAGTAAAATATCGGCATGCTTGAAATAGGGAATAATATTACATTTTTCAGGCATTAAAAGTTGAACATGGGAATACTTTTCCGCCAAATCTATAAATAACGATTTCTGATGTCTGTATTTATCTAATACCCATGAAAAATGATGCAATTTCACAATCAGGTTGTATCCCCTGATCAATTCAGCAATGGATTCACCGAATATTTCAATCGAGCTGGGATAAAAAGTGGGAGCATAGAGAATCGTCGGTTTTGAAGGATCGGGAATCAGGTCGTCATCCCGGTGCTCCGGATTATCAGAATCAAACAACGGATCCAGCTTGGGAAACCCGGTAACGACTAATTCCGTTGAGACGCCCCGGCGCTTTAATTCATCATAGCGATATTGACCTTCCACATAGCGAATGTTTATACGAGGATTAAAATCCGTATAATAGCATGCTTTCACTCCAATCCCATGGTACAATAAGATCGCCAGTGTATCAGATGAACAATACTGTTCCGCATGACCGCTCTTACCAAATACGATAATATCAAAATGTTGATCCAAAATATTCTTACGTCTTGATTTTTCATCGGCTGCATTGATAAAATTCCCTGAGAAATTCTTTACGGCATTTTTTACCAATTGGTAATCAACTCGTTTTTTATCTATATATGCCGAAAAATAAATATCGAAGCTTCCCCGCTCCTCCATTTCACGGGCTACCGGAAGAAACTGGGGCAGATAATAGAGATGATGAACGTTAAACAGTACGCTTATTTTTTTCAAAAGAACTCGGCGATTACCTTAGTCTTAGAACTTCTGACTTATCGCAGATTATTCTGTCTCTAATTTTTGCAAAAATTGCTGAAGCCATGTTGTGGTTTAGATTTCCAATCGGAGTTATTCATGTTGAAATCAGTCGGAATGGCTGTTATTTCAAAATGCAAATAGCCCCAAAGAGACACCTTTTCAAAGAAATCTTCGATCGGCGCAAATACTATATAATCTAAAAATCTATCAGATAATTCTTCAAAATTCACAGCACACATCCTTAATTTGAAATTTGCACTTTGATATTTGAAATTTGAAATAAGAACTCCCAGTTTATCACAAATTATGACATTTTATTTTTCAAATTCATTGAAATAAATCATTGTTTTTTCAACATCAGGTCAAGAGTTCTGAGTCTTCATCCCGGGCTATTATCCGGGGCAATATATGTTTACGGGCTTTTTCAAGATCCTCCGGAAAATCAATTTCAATCACCGGGATATCAGTGATATCTTCATAGTAAAGATCATGTCTATCTAGGAGCAAATCAACCGCTTTTTCAAAAAACGCCATCTTTTCCCCTCGATCTATGACTGTCTCCAAAGCCTCGATAAAATCATTTGTCATCTCCGCAGCAAATTTGGCTATCCCGACAAATTCACCAAGACTTCTCTCAATGTCGATTTTCTTGCCAATTCGCTGGATTTTAAAATTATTATTTACGATGACTTTGACCTCTTCCTCACCACAGGGTTTGACTTCCACGCCCAATGCAGAGGCATTCTCAGAAAGCAGAATTCGTCTTATCAATTCATGATGAAACACGACATCGGCATTCAAATATAGAAAATCCTCGCCTGAGAAAAATTCCCGTGCAAGCCAAAGAGAATACACAGTATTAGTCGTTGCATAATCCGGGTTTTCAATATACGTCAAAGACATATTTCTATATTGATTACCAAACCTGTCTTGAATTTGTTCTTTCAAAAATCCTACAACAATCATGGTTTCCTCAACACCATATCGGTCAAGCGCATCCAGTTGGTGTTCCAAAATCCCTTTTCCACCGACATCTAACAGGCATTTATGTATATTGTCGGTCAACGGTGATAACCGCCTTGCCGAGCCTGCCGCTAAAATAACTGCTTTCATTCAAAAGACCTCTTCTTTTTAAAAATTACAGATTCTCTGATTTCTTAATCAACATTTAAACGCTTTCAACTTGAACCCGATATTACAGAAATTTTTATCAGTTGCGCCAATTTTTCAGATATTACTTCGGTAGTATAAAAACGTTCCACCAGCGCTCTCCCGGCTTTACCCATCCGGCGACGGAGAGCTTTATCCCTGAGCAATTTGACCAGACAATTGACGAATTCTCGATCTGATTTAACTGCAAACCCGGTCGTATTCCCACAGGTAACTTCAACATTCATTCCCACTGCAGATGCGACAAAAGGTACTTCAGCAGCCATACATTGTAAAAGTTTATAAGCACACTTGCCTTTGGCCCAGGGGTCATCGCTTAGCGGCATAATACCAATATCAAAATGGGCAATCTCCTGATCCTGACGATCAAGATTCCAAAATATGTGATGACATGGCAGGCTAGATATTGAACAGGGAGTATCCGATATAATACGTAATTCAAAGGGATAAACGGAAGCGACATTCGCTAAAATTGACTCAATTGAAAAAATATACTTCATTGTAGTGCGGCTCCCAACCCACCCTACAACTGGCTTTGGATTATCAGGAAAATTGTCCCGAGTCGGAATGTTATTCAATGGAACCGATGAAGGGAGTATAGCTACATTGTTATTGTATTTTTGCGCATAACTTTCGAGATAATTGTTTCCAGCTAATACTATATCTACTGCTTTAGCAGTGGTTTTAAATCTTCGCCAGCGAGATTTACTGAACCATTCCGGATCGTCAATTCTGGATCCGAAAGCATCCCGAAAAAAAACAGCATCATCAAAATCATATACTAAATACCGACTTGCTCGCCTTAGAAAGAAAAATAGAATCGGGGACAGTAGTTTTTTTTGAAGAATGACTACATCATAAGTTTTACACTTTTGGAACAGTTTCAAACGCGCCGATAATGATTTTGGTAGAATATATAACTCGGCATGCACTCCACGGCGAGCCAGCGGTTCTATAAGATTTGCCGCGCGTATTCTTGTACTCGCTAAATCCGATGAACGACCAATGAACATTATTCGAAATGTTTTCATCTCATACGACTTTTCCAGGTTAGACAGGAAGAGTAACGGAATATACCTTGATTCAGTATCGCCCTTTCAGTAAAAGATAGCATATTGCTGAATATAAAAAAACACCCCCAAAAATGTAGAGCCCAAAGGGTTTTTATATATTTCCTACATGGACTTGCAAATCCTTGAATTCTGAGAAATCCGAACTTCAATTATCGCTTTCTTTCACTCTTAGATTATATTTTTATCTCTGATTTTCGAGAGTACAATTCTTTTAGATAACCATCAACCTCATTGACCATTTTATCAATCGAGAAATTCCTCTGTATGTATTCCCTTGCATCGCGTGATATATTTTCTCGACGTTCTGCTGACTTTAATAGATCCAAAATTTCTGTTGTCATCGCTTGAACAGCATTGGGCGGCACAATAACACCAGTTTTCTCCGACTGTATAAGTTCTCTGACCCCACCAACATCAAATGTTACCACGGGTCTTCCAATCGCCATAGCTTCCATAAGAACATTAGGAAAACCATCGTAGGAAGAAGTAAGTAATACCACGTCACAATAACTATATAACGCATCAAGTTCCTTTTGAAAACCAAGCATAAACACACTATCTTCAATACCTAACTGAATGGCATTCTGTTTTATTTTATTCTTTAGAGGTCCCTCTCCGACAATGAGAAAGACTGCCTCAGGATATTTTTGCTTAATATTTCTGGCAACTTTTAGGAAAAGATGATGCTGTTTAATGGGAACCAATCGACCAAAGATACTTATTACCGGACCTCGTGCCGGAAGAGAATATTTCTGTTGAATTTTTTGGGGAACAATCTCTGGTTTAACTTTAACCTCAACCCCGTTGCGAATAAGTCGTACAAACCCATCTTCCATCCATCCGTAGGACATATATTTCTCTTTGATCTGAATAGCATTTGTAATTACACCGTCCACCATCCGTTTGTAGAAAAAACGATACCGCCAGTTATTATGTACATTTGGCATCCCAGCGCGAGCAACTATCACTAATGGTAGTCTGGCAATTTTTCTGGCAATACTTGCCATTTTAATCTCTTTATTGTAGTGGTTGATTACAATGTCAATTTGATATTTGGATAATATTTTTGACAGTCGATAACTGTTTAGAATACTAAAATCCATTCCAAATTTTAAAGTAAAGGTAATAAACCCGGCTTCAATACATCTATTCGTAAATATAGCATCAGGTTTTCCACCACAGAAAATGTTATGTCCCTTTTCACGTAATCCTTTAGCAGTAATTAGCATCCATTTCTCGATGCCTCCCCAGGCTTTGATCTTTGTACTGTTTATGAACAATATATTCATTGTAAAGATGATTAAAGTTTTAAGTAATGGACATTTTAATAATCAGTGAGACATGCTTTTAATAAAAGATACTGCTCTTTCAGTACATTTCCCATCATTAAAATAAAAACATTTTTTTAGTAAGGACTGTAAATCGGTTTTATATTTATTCTTTTGAAGGTTTCCTTTCACAAGAGGTAATATAGAGCCCTTTCCGTTCCAACAATCAACAATATTTCTAATATCAAATTCGGATCGTTGCTTGTCAATATTAGATTCATCAATGTATATTTGAAGCACCGGCATTGTAAAGATAAGAGATTGGTAGGAAATAGAAGAGTTATCGGAGATAAGAAGGTCGGAAATAAAAAGATTTTCCATTGTATCTTCAGTTCGGATATTCCAGGGCTCAACTATGTAAACATTTTTATATTTCCCTGTTTTAATGAATTTTCTGATGGAACCTAATCTACGCCAGTCATAGTAATGAGGCCGTATGAAAAGATTGTACTCATTCGAGAATTGTTCTATGAAGCTGTAACTGTGTTTCATTAATGTGCCGGCACACAATTTCCAGGTAGGCGCGTACAGAATATTAGGACGTGACATATCTTTCACTCCAAAGTTCTTTAATATTTTTGAACGATCCATCTTTCCGTTTACTACATCATCGAATCTCAAATTTCCCGTACGGACGATCTGGTCTTCACGAATATTTAACTCTTTATATTGCATTAACTTTCGCAGCCATAAGTCTCCATCTATAAAATAGTAATCAAACGGAAATTGATCTCGACCCTGTTCTTTTCTCACTCCTACACCATGTTTCATACATATTGCAATCAATTTATCGGGATTTCTGGAAAAGTGAAACTTATTTAAGCTTATCAGAATGCCGGATAACTTATCATATTTCTCATATCTCTTATAGCGCGTTTTGGGCTGGCATCCAAATATATCCTTGCTGGGATTTTTTGAGGGAAACCCAGCAAAGTTTTTCTTTAAATGTATTATTGCTCTTGGCTTGTGTATAATGAAATCTCCCCCGATTTCACGATACAGAGATTTTACATAAGAGTATTGATAAATGTTACGCGCTTGATAGTAGATCTTCATGAATGCAAGTTGCCTTACTGTTAGAAAAACCCTTTTTTTGTTTAAACTTCTATTTTGATTTCATCTAAAAATCTGCTTTCATCAGCAAGTAAGTGTAATTGAAATAATCTGAAATTAAAAATGAATGTTAAATATGATTACTAGATTTATATGTTGCAATCGTTCCATTCCATTTTATCTATTCTCATGTTTGATGATTCACTGTAGGATTTATTTGAGTATCATACAAATATTTATACAAGCCGTTTTTTTCTAACAGTTCTGAATGCGTTCCGATCTCCACGATTCCCCCATCTTCCAGAACTATTATCTTACTTGCATTCTGAATAGTTGACAGACGGTGTGCAATTACTAAAGTTGTACGATCTTTCATCAAAGTTTCGATAGCCATTTGGACTTTTTGTTCAGATTCGGTATCAAGGGAAGATGTTGCTTCATCCAGGATTAATATCGGCGGATTTTTCAATAAGGCTCTGGCAATGGCGATACGTTGCGCCTGTCCACCCGATAAACGGGAACCTTTGTCTCCTATAATTGTATCGTACTTATCGGGAAATTCCTCAATAAATTCATCGGCATTTGCGGCACGCGCGGCAGCCTTTACGGCTTTCGGATCTGCATCGGTCATACCGTAGGCAATATTATTAAAAATTGTATCGTTAAATAAAATCGTTTCCTGAGTTACTATCCCCATTAATGAACGTAGCGATGACAAGGTAATATCACGTATATCAGTTCCATCGATAATTATTCGCCCTTTTTTTACATCATAAAACCGGGGCAATAGATCAACCAGGGTTGATTTTCCCGCGCCACTGTGCCCAACTATGGCGATAATATCTCCTTTTTTAACGGTAAAATTGATGTCTTTTAACACCTCGTTATTTACTGTATCATATTGATGAGTAACGTTCTCATAATGAATTTCCGATTCAAAGCTGTTTATCTGAGTCGCGTCCGGTTTTTCAACAATATCAGATTTCTCATCAAGAATGGAAAACACTCTTCCCGCAGACGCCAGTCCTTCCTGAATATCGATATTAACGGTATTGAGTGTTTTTATTGGATTTAAAATTGCAAAAAGCAGTATAATGAACCGTATGAAATCTTCGGCTTCAATCCCGGTTCCTCTCAAAACATGATTTCCGCCTATCCATAACAGGATTACACCGACACCAACTCCGAAAGTTTCATTAATTGGAGAAGAGATTGCGCGCAGTCGCCGCCTTTTAAATGTCATTTTAAAATATTTATGGGTTTCAGAGAAAAATCGTCTTTTCTCAAATTGCTCCATGGCAAAAGCTTTAACAACCCGGATACCGTTAATTGTCTCATTTAAAATCGCCATAATACCGGCTATTTGTTTTGACGTTCTGACCGATTTACGGCGAATGCTCTGCCCTATTTTGGCAATAGTAAATAAAGAGACAGGTAAAATAACAACGGCTAACAATGAGAGCTTCCAGGAGATAATAAACAGTAATATAACAAATGTCAGAATGTTTATTGGTTCAACCAACAATTTATTAAAGCTAACGGTAAACGCTCTCCTCATAATTCCTACATCGTTCAACACGATCGAGAGAATTTCTCCACCTTTTTTCCGATGAAAATAGGACAACGATAATTCGTGTAGATGGGCATACAGAGCATTCCTCAGATCTCTGATCAACTTTAGTTGCACATAGCCCAGGGCAATATTTTTTAAATAGAAAAATACATTCTTGAAAAAAAACATGAGAAAAATTGCGATGCAGAGAGCTTTCAGGGAGGCAAAAGGATCTTTCCGAATTATCAGCCGGTTGGTAAAATTCTTAATCTTTGTATTAGCATCGATCTTTTCCTCGATCTTAACAGTTGACTCCTGGTTTTGAACAACTTGCTGATGTTCTTGGGGAAATATAACATTAATGAAAGACGCCGTAAGCCAAACAGAGGCGCTATTAAATACAACAAAAATTAATGATGCCAGGATTCCGCCAAGCAGAACTTTCCAGTAGGGTTTCACCCATTTTAGCATTCTTAAATATAGATTCATCGGAAAAACAAATTAGTTTATATCGTTTTAGTTACTTTCATTCAATACAACCCAAGAATCTTCCAAATTTAACATTATTCAAGTAGAAATAAAGCAACTTCATCATTTTTTACTTCAAAATGCTGTCACACCGGTTCAAAAACAGTTGGGATTTCAGGTGTTTTTGAGTATGAATGCCGCAGACCGGTAATTGCTATGATCAGGATTCCAATTATGATCATTTGAATAATCCCTAAATTGAGCGATTCTGAACATGACAACATCGATTCTTTCAATGACTTACTCCTACCTATTTGGTTTACCACATTTATTTCATACTCTCTTCACAAACAAGAGTGTTTGTGTTACATAAATCGTAATAGTATCGGTATTAGGCATATTTGTTCTGGGTTTTATTTTTCAGTCTTTCTCTAAAATGAGAATATCACCGTCTTTATTATAGTATCATAAAAAGTTATGGTATTTATTGTTTATATCGAAATTCCTCTTTAATTTTTTAAGTTTTTTAAAAGAATCTTGACGAGAATAAAAATATACTATTTATTGGTACAATATTTGTCCTTTCGACATTTGATTTTTCAAATAAAAATTAATATTTCCAACGACAGAATGACGCCTATATCTAATAATAAATTAAAGCATTACATTAGCAATAAGGAGACTCAGTAATGCCAAAAGATAAACGCTTCCAGGATCAATTAAAAAAATGGGAAGCATCAACTCTAAAAAAAGTAACAGATAAATTCCCTGAACGCAAGCCGGACTTTTCGACCGGTTCATGGTTACCGGCTGAACGAGTCGCATTACCGGAAAAGGAAGATTATCAATCCTATATGGAGAATTTAGGATTCCCCGGCGAATATCCATTCACCCGGGGCGTACAGCCCACCATGTACCGGGGACGATTCTGGACAATGCGTCAATATGCCGGTTTTGGCACAGCGGAGGAATCGAACGAACGCTATAAATACTTGTTGGACCAGGGCCAAACAGGACTTTCCATTGCCTTCGACCTGCCAACCCAGATCGGTTATGATTCCGATGATCCTCACGCTGAAGGCGAGGTCGGTAAAGTCGGCGTTGCCATCGACACTATGAAGGATATGGAAATTCTGTTCGACGGAATTCCAATGGACAAGGTTTCCACATCCATGACAATCAACGCACCGGCAGCGGTATTGATGGCAATGTATATTGCCGTTGCGGAAAAACAGGGAGCGCCCCGCAGTTCATTGACCGGAACAATTCAAAACGACATTCTGAAAGAGTATATGGCGAGGGGAACTTATATTTTCCCGCCCAAGCCATCACTCCGGCTAATCACCAACATTTTTGAATATTGTTCTGCTGAGATCCCAAAATGGAACACCATCAGCATCTCCGGATATCATATCCGTGAAGCCGGATCAACAGCGGTACAGGAAATTGCCTTCACTCTTGCCGACGGTATCGAATACGTTAAAGCAGCGTTAAAAGCCGGATTGGATATCGATAGTTTTGCGGGGCGTTTATCATTTTTCTTCAATTCCCATAACGATCTATTGGAAGAAGTCGCCAAATTCCGGGCTGCCCGGCGAATCTGGGCAAAGATCATGAAAAAAAAATTTAACGCTCAAAAACCGAAATCAATAATGCTGCGCTTTCATACTCAAACGGGCGGCAGCACATTAACGGCTCAGCAACCGGATAATAACATTGTACGCGTTGCTATTCAGACACTCGCCGCTGTATTAGGAGGCACTCAAAGTCTGCATACCAATTCCAGGGATGAAGCGTTAGGTCTGCCGACGGAAGAATCGGTTCGCATTGCCTTACGTACCCAGCAGATCGTAGCCCATGAATCGGGTATCACCAATACAATAGACCCGTTAGCAGGCAGTTATTTTGTGGAAAATCTCACAGATAAGATCGAAGAGAAAGTCTGGAAGTATCTGAATAAAATCGAAGACCTGGGCGGCATGGTTCACGCTATTGAAAACGGATATGTTCAAAAAGAGATCCAGGATGCGGCGTACCGGTATCAACGTGAAATTGAAAATAGCGATCGAATTGTTGTAGGCGTCAACAAATTCACGATCCGGGATGAACCGCCGGGTGATATTTTAAAAGTTAATCCAAAGCTCCAGGATGTTCAGATTCATAAGTTAGCCAAAATTAAAAATGAGAGAAATAACGAAATAGTACCTAAAAGACTATCCGAACTCCGCAATGCGGCAAAAGACCCCGATAAAAACCTGATGCCGTTTATTCTCGATGCCGTTAAGGAGTATGCATCTCTTGGAGAAATCTGCAACATTCTCAGAGAAGAATTTGGAGAATATCAGGAATCAATTGTATTATAGGATTGGTGAATATGATTAAGAAAATACGAATTTTAATTGCAAAGCCGGGACTCGATGGTCATGACCGCGGCGCGAAATATGTCGCCCGCGCTTTGAAAGACGCCGGCTATGAAGTCATCTACACCGGAATTCGGCAAACACCGGAAGCCATCGTTAAAACGGCGATCCAGGAAGATGTGGATTTTGTCGGACTGAGCCTGCTGTCCGGCGCTCACAACGAGCTCTTTCCTAAAGTTGTTGATCTGCTCCGTGAAAAAGAAGCTGCGGATATCGTCGTATTTGGCGGTGGAGTCATCCCGGATTCAGATATCCCATCCTTAAAAGAAAAAGGCATCCGGGCTGTTTTTACTCCGGGCGCTCCAATTAAAGATATTATCAATTTTATCGAATCGGTAAAATAACGGAACCATAAGTGCAGAAATTAGCCAGACAGGTACTCCAAAATAATATCCGGGCGATTGCCAAGGCGATCAGTCTGGTAGAAAACGGTGTGGAAACCCGGAAAAAGGAAACGTTGATTGATACGCTGCACACCCATTGCGGTCACGGTATCACCTGGGGAATCACCGGTCCGCCCGGCGCCGGAAAGAGTAGCTTACTCGATCGATTGATTGAACAACTTCGACACGATAATAAAAAAATTGCCGTCATTGCCGTCGATCCCAGTTCGCCTTTCACCGGCGGCGCCATTTTAGGCGATCGGCTGAGAATGCAGAAACACGCCACCGACGATAGCGTTTTTATTCGTTCGATGGCGTCGCGGGGACATCTTGGCGGTGTTGCCGGAGCAACCGGCGATGCAATTAAAATTTTCGATGCAGCCGGCTACGATCACATCATTATTGAAACTATCGGCGTTGGGCAAACGGAAATCGATGTGATGGAATTATCGGATATAGTCCTGCTTGTTCTGGTTCCCGGTCTCGGCGATGAAATTCAGGCATTGAAAGCCGGCGTCATGGAAATCGGCGATATCTTCATCATTAATAAAAAAGATATTGACGGCGCCGATCGGCTGCGAACAGAAGTCGAGTATGTGTTAAATTTAAAGAATAACGGCGAAAACAGATCGCAGCATCCTGTCATCATGACATCCGCAACGCTGAATGAAGGCGTCGATGAGGCTTACTCAGTAATTCAATCCTATCATCAGGTCTTAGTCGAAAACGGTGAACTCGCCATCAAACGTAAAGAACGGATTGAAAAAGAGCTTAAACATATTGCGGCGACTAAAATAAAGGAAAGCGTGGATAAATTCCTGAATATAGACGACCGACTCGACAGATGGATCGAAGAGGTTTTTCAAAAAAAGGTCAGCCCATATAAATTATTAAATAAAAAAATCGGCGAATTTTTACAGGAGATTGACTGGAAATGATCACTCAAATCAACCATATCGGTATTGCCGTTTCATCATTAGAGAATCACATACCCTTTTACCGGGATATGCTCCATCTCGAATTTTTAGGAACTGATGAAGTAGCGGAGCAGAAAGTGAAAGTGGCTATGTTCCGGGTCGGAGAGGTACAAATCGAATTGCTCGAGCCGACTTCACCGGAAAGCCCGATCGCAAAATTCATCAAAAAAAAAGGCGAAGGGATTCATCATATTGCCTACCAGACAGATGACATTACCGGCGATATTCGGCAATTCATATCACAAAATATTCGAATGATCGATGAAAACCCCAGAAGCGGCGCCCACGACAGTCAAATCGCCTTTCTTCACCCCAAATCATCGGGCAGAGTCCTGACGGAAATTTGCCAGATAAAGAGTTTAAGACATGGTTAACAGGTGTAATGGTTTATAAATTATATGAACACATCCTGTAAATCCTGTCAATAAAATTGGAGAATATATGAGCAGAGAGCGTAAAATTCTTGAATTAAAAGAAAAGATCGATAAAGCCCGTGTCGGTGGCGGTGATGTTGCTATTGATAAACAACATCAGCGCGGAAAATTGACTGCACGGGAGCGAATTGATCTGCTATTGGATAAAAGCAGTTTCGAAGAAATGGATATGTTCAGGACTCATGACTGCACCGATTTTGATATGAATAAGAAGAAAATCCTTGGTGACGGAATGGTCACAGGCTATGGAACTATCCACGGTCGGCTGGTGTTTGTGTATGCCTTCGATTTTACTGTTTTCGGCGGTTCACTCTCAAAGACAGTGGCTGAGAAGGTCGTCAAGGTCATGGAAAAAGCTGCAAAGGTCGGCGCGCCTGTGATCGGCATCAACGATTCCGGCGGCGCCCGTATCCAGGAAGGCGTCGATTCACTGGCAGGATATACGGAAATATTTCTGCGAAATGTACTCTATTCGGGTGTTATCCCTCAGATCAGCGCCGTTGTCGGTCCCTGTGCCGGCGGCGCGGTTTATTCACCGGCATTGACCGATTTCATCTTCATGGTTCGGAAAACCGCCTATATGTTCCTGACCGGACCCAAAATCGTTAAAACCGTTACTCACGAAGACGTAACGGCAGAAGAGTTGGGCGGCGCCGATGTTCACGCTTCAAAGAGTGGAATTACCCATTTTACATATGATGATGAACAAAGCCTGTTTGAAGGTATTCGGTCTCTAATAAATTATATTCCCCAAAATAATATGGAAGAAGCGCCGGTGATCGTCAATGAAGATCCCGTGGACAGAATTGATGAAGACCTCAATTATCTCGTTCCGGACAATGTGAATAAACCATACGATATGAAAGATGTTTTAATGCGTATTCTCGATAATAGTGAATTTATAGAAGTTCAGGCGCTCTATGCGCCGAATATTATGATCGGATTTGGGCGCTTGAACGGAAAATCGATCGGCGTTGTGGCAAATCAGCCGAAGTATCTTGCCGGAGTTCTCGATAGTAACTCTTCCAATAAAGCCGCCCGCTTTGTACGATTCTGCGATGCCTTTAATATCCCGATCGTCACATTTGAGGATGTTCCCGGTTTTATGCCCGGCACTGTTCAGGAGTTTAACGGCGTTATCAAACATGGCGCAAAAATGCTGTATGCTTATGCCGAAGCAACTGTGCCTAAAATTACTGTAATTATCAGAAAAGGGTATGGCGGCGCATTTTGTGTGATGAACTCGAAACAGCTTCGGGGAGATATTATCTACGCCTGGCCGGCATCGGAAATTGCCGTAATGGGACCTCAGGGCGCCAGTGAAATTATTTTTTCCAAAGAAATCAAAGCTGCCAAAAATCCTCAGGAAAAACTGCAGGGAAAAATCGAAGAATACCGAGATAAATTCGCGAATCCTTATGTGGCGGCTTCGAAAGGATATGTTGACGAAGTCATCGAGCCCAAGATCACTCGTTATAAGCTGATCAAAGCGCTGGAAATGCTGGCAAATAAACGGGATGATAATCCGCCTAAAAAACATGGAAATATTCCCTTATAGGAGTTCATCGTGTTCGAAAATATCATTCAAAATAATGGCTTTAACATCGCATTCAGCGGTATAATCGTCGTCTTTGCCGGACTTATACTGATCGCAAACACTATTCACCTGTTCAACAAAGTATTTAAAGGATTACACCGTAACGCGGAAACAGAATTTATCAATACGGAGAAAACAGCCGCAATTGTACCGAAAAAGTCTTTAGCAATTCCCGAAGACGAACTGGCGGCAATCACTGTTGCGATTGAATGCTACCGTAAAATTCATTTTGAAACACTCCAGAGTGAAATCACTTTTAAGCGGGGTGAACCGCAAAGTGTCTGGAAGTCAGGTCATAGATATGGTCAACGTTTAAGCACACTAAGGAAACAATAGACATGAGAGAAAAGACCCTTAAACTTGATATAAACGGCAAATCTTATTCGGTAACTATCAACGAATTCAGCGCCTACGAAGCGGTTGTTACGGTAAATGATAAAACCTATACCGTCGGCTTGAAAGACCTGGGAATCGAACAGGTTTCCGATCTTCAACCAAAAGCGGCATTTCAGTCGGCGCCTTCATCTGTTATACCGATGTCCATACCGTCTTCTGCCGGACCTACATTGAATAAGCCTAAAACTATCTCCGGCACATCAACAATAGCGGCTCCTTTACCCGGCTTGATCCTGAAAATATCGGTTAAAGAGGGCGATATGGTTAAAGCCGGTCAGCATGTCCTGATAATGGAAGCCATGAAGATGGAAAATGAAATTCAGGCGCCTAAAGACGGAAAAGTGAAGTCTGTCCTGGTCAAAGAAGGTGATGCTGTGAATGAAGGCGATATTATGATCGAGCTGAAATAGGGAGATTCTTTAATTATGGATATGATTTTACAAATCATTGAGACTACCGGATTTGCCAACCTGCAATGGGGCAATGTCATCATGATCGGAGTGGGTTGTCTTGCCATTTATCTGGCAATCGTTAAAAAATACGAACCGCTTTTGCTCCTCCCTATCGGCTTTGGCGTCATCGTCGGCAATATTCCTTACCTCCCGGGACTTCCGCTCGGCGTTTATGATACAGTCGCAAACGGCGCTACGCAAAACAGTGTTTTCAGCCTGATCTATTGGGGAGTGACTTCAGGAATATTCCCGCCCCTGATATTTCTCGGAATTGGCGCCTTGACCGATTTTTCATCGCTGATCTCAAACCCCAAATCCGTACTTTTAGGCGCTGCGGCGCAAATCGGTATTTTCGTCACCTATCTCGGAGCTCTGATGCTGGGATTTTCCAATCAGGAAGCCGCTTCTATCGGCATTATCGGAGGAGCGGACGGTCCGACATCCATATTTCTATCATCACAATTAGCGCCTCATTTATTGGGTCCAATCGCCATCGCCGCTTACTCATATATGGCATTGGTGCCTTTGATCCAGCCGCCGATCATGAAACTCATGACCACTGAAAAAGAACGCAAGATTCGTATGAAACCTTCCCGTAGAGTGACCAAACGCGAAAAAATCCTATTTCCGATCATCGTCGTTATCGTGGCGGCGTTGATCGCTCCCGGCTCGCTGCCACTCGTCGGTATGCTGATGCTCGGCAACCTGTTGAAAGAGAGCGGCGTGACAGATCGTCTGGGAAGAACCGCCGGCAATGCGCTCCTGGATATTTGTACAATATTACTGTCTTTCGCAGTTGGAGCCAGCACCCAGGCGACCCGCTTTGTGGACGGCGTTAATGTCGGGTTTCTGACGCCAAAATCGCTCGGTATCTTCTTTTTGGGATTGTTTTCCTTCAGCATTGCCACCTTTGGCGGATTGCTATTTGCAAAATTAATGAACCTGTTCCTGAAAGATAAAATCAATCCGCTGATTGGCGCCGCCGGAGTTTCGGCGGTACCGGATTCCGCCCGGGTCGTTCAGCATTTCGCCCGGCAATACGATAAAGATAATCACCTGCTCTTTCACGCCATGGCGCCGAATGTTGCCGGCGTAATCGGTTCAGCAATCGCGGCGGGTGTATTTATTGCGATCTTCAGGTAAAATACTCATATATCGAACAGGGTTCCATATAATTTCCCTGGCGGTGGTTGAATAAAGTTCACATACCATACAAATAGTCCTTGCAGATAATACACATATTGTGTAAATAGTCCTTGTAGATAATACACACGGAGGAGATAAAAGTATGAAAAGAGAAGCAATAAACCAGTTGAAATCCTGGAAAGAAAGTTCGCCTCGTAAGCCCCTTATCTTAAGAGGCGCCCGACAGGTTGGAAAAACGTACCTCTTAAAAGTGTTTGGTGAAACTGAATTTCCTAAATATCATTATGTGAATTTTGAGGAAGATCAGCAACTTGAATCTCTTTTCGAGAAGAATCTCGACCCACACCGCATTATTGACGAACTGCAGTTGTATTTAGAACGCCCGATTGATCCGGAAAACGATCTGCTGATTTTCGATGAAATCCAACGATGTCCCAGAGCGCTGACAAGCCTCAAGTACTTTTGCGAAAAGATGCCTGAATTGGCATTATGTGCGGCTGGTTCTCTGTTGGGAGTTTACATGAATTGGGACTCTTTTCCGGTTGGGAAGGTGACGTTCCGGGATTTGCACCCAATGACATTTGAGGAATTCTTAACCGGAATTGAAAAGAGGCAGTTAGCAGACCTGCTACATAATCACGCTCTCACAAAACCTTTTCCGGTAGTCGCACATGGAAAACTATGGGAGTTGTGGAAACATTATCTGATCGTTGGCGGACTGCCGGAAGCTGTAGATACATACCGGAAACAGCAGGACAATCTGTTTACCGCATTCCAAAGCGTGAGAAGCTTACAGCGCGATCTTATAGACACTTATATGGCTGATATTGCCAAGCATAGCGGAAAACAGAATGCGATGCATATAGAGCGGCTCTGGCGCAATGTACCGATTCAATTGGCGCAAACTCAGGATGGTTCGGCATCTAAATATAAGTTTAAAGATGCGGTTCCGGGATTCCGCGGCTACGAACGCTTATCCGTTCCAATCGGCTGGCTTGAGAGCGCTGATTTGCTGATACGAACTTCGACTGTGAATAGAGCGGAAATACCCTTGATGGGATTTACGAATGATAATCGGTTTAAGCTGTACTTCTTTGACGTCGGTTTACTTGGCGCAATTAATGGTATGCCTCCAGGTGTTTTCATCAGTTATGATTTTGGAAGTTATAAAGGGTATATTGCCGAGAACTTTGTTGCCCGGGAGTTAACCAGTGTCGGAATGAGAGATTTATTCTGCTGGGAAGGGCGAACATCGGAAGTCGAGTTTATCATAGCGATAGGCGACCAGATCATTCCAATTGAGGTCAAATCCGGTCATGTTACTCAGTCCAAAAGTCTAAAAGTATATGAGGAACGCTACGATCCGAAACAATCGTATATATTAAGCGGCAAGAATATCAGTCACTCGGGAACACGGCATTACATTCCAATTTATGCAATAAGACGGTTAATGCAGAAGTTTAACGTGTGAGCCGGCGCTTTGTATTTACAGCGATCTTCAGGTAAAATACTCATACGAACAGGTCCCAAGAATTGGTTCCAAGAATTTTCTTGACTTCCACTCTACCCAACAATACATTGAAGCCATGAAAATTCAACTGAAATATTTCCGGATTTTAATAGTCATTGAGGCAATAGGTGGAAATATTTTGACGGCTATCTCAAAGAGATCTCTAAGAGATAAGGGTGATATGATGCAAATATTTCCATGTGTTGACTATGTTATGTGCTAAGTAAGATGCGTTTAAGGTTCTTTTTATTAAGCTCTAAATTCAACTTAAATCGAAAGGATTTATATACCTTCTAAATGAAAGTAGTGGCAAATTATATTATATCTGCAAAAAACGACAAAAATAGTCATTATTTGATATTGTACTGTACTTTATTAAAAAAATATGTATATTATGAGTGTTGATAATAACCCAGTATGTCACTCAAGAAAGTTATAATGTATGAAAAAGCGAGATCTTGCAGGACTGAGCACTCAGGAGCGGGAAATAATTAGCAATTTCTCTGCAAATGAGAAAGTAACAATTGGTCCAGATGATGTGATTGTGATACATCCATGTCCACGAGGGACTGCCAATCAAATCCTCAGCCGGTTAGCACGCAAAGGCTGGCTCCAACGGTTAAAGCATGGAGTATACTCAGTTGTACCGCTATCATCGTCAATACCAAAGCCTGTAATTGAAGATGCATGGTCACTTGCTATGAATCTCTTCCGACCTGCATTTATTTCTGGATGGTCAGCAGCGGAACATTGGGGTCTGACTGAACAAATATTCAATAGCGTTTCAGTTGTGACTATGGTAAACCAGCGAAAAGCAGTGCAAATGATAGGAAGTATTCGATTCCGAACCAGAACATTAACAGAAGAACGATTCTTTGGCACAAAAACAGTTTGGTTTGGAAGTAATGCTGTCGAAATTGCTGATCCAAGTCGAATGGTAATAGACATTTTAGACTTACCTCGTTTCGGAGGTGGAGGACGTCATACCATAGATATTTTACGCCAATATTGGCATTCTGAAATGCGTGACCCAGAACTATTACTTGATTATGCGATACGATACAAACGAGGCTCAGTATTTAAGCGTCTTGGTTTTCTTGCAGAAGAAGCCCATGCGCCTGTATCTGAGGAATGGATTCAGTCATGCCGAAAATATTTGTCAAAAGGAATTTCATATCTCGATCCGGACGGACCGGAGACAGGCAAAATTATTAGCAAGTGGAACCTCTGTATTAATTTACCATTATAAACTCTTATGATTCCAAAAGCACAGCTTTTAGCATTAGCAAAACATTATGAGCTCCAGCCAACGACAGTTCAAAAGGATTATGTTATCGGGTGGCTGCTTAGAGCTATCTCAGAGCATGCTGTACTTTCGCAATGGGTATTTAAAGGTGGCACTTGTTTGAAAAAATGCTATTTTGAAACTTATAGATTTTCTGAAGATCTCGATTTTACGATTCCACTCGAACAATCGATTAGTGCAGATTATCTTCAAACACATATCGATGAAGCTGTAAGTTGGATTGAATCAAACTCAGGACTTAGTTTTCCCCGTCAATACTGGAAAGTGGAAGATTATGAAAATCTGCGTGGAAAAACATCATTTCAGATCAAGATTCCTTTCAGCGGACCTTTGGGACTGCCAGGTAAATCTCTACAGAGAGTAAAACTTGACCTCACCCAGGATGAGTTGATAGCAGACACACCTCAACTTCGCAATCTCCATCACGATTATACAGATGTATCCAATCCAGCGCCTCAGATTTTATGCTATTCGATAAACGAAGTCCTGGCCGAAAAGACACGTGCGCTTGTTGAACGCAATGGTCGTGCGCGAGATGTCTATGATGTTGTTAATATCAGCCGCAATTTCAGGGGAGAGATTGACCCTCAAAGAACAAAATATATCGCTAATAAGAAGTTCCATTTTAAAGGTCTTAAGACACCTTCCGTTGAATACATCATGGATTCTATAGACAATAGTGTATTGAGAGCAAACTGGGAATACCAGCTTGCACACCAAATAAACAAGCTTCGTCCAGTTGACACATTTATTTATGATTTAAGAGATGCGATCGCATGGTGGTTAAAGCCAGAGATCGCTAAACCAAGTCTCAAGACAAATCCTGAAGCAATAGGGAAGATTTTTCCACGTTCATTGTTTTCAAAAATCAATTGGCAAACCGGCCCGACAGCAATGGATCAAGTTAGGCGCGCTGCCCGAAACAAGCTCTGTGTACTCGTCTCCTACCACGGAGCAACACGTTTGGTGGAACCATATGCATTGCGTTACACATCAAACGGTAACGAAATATTACATGTCTGGGAATTGGAAAAAAATGGAATGCCATCGAAGATGCATAAGGCTTTTCAAACACATAAAATAGATTCAGCATCCATTTCCAATCATACTTTTATCCCGAAATGGGAAGTGGAATTATAGTATTAATTAAAATGATGAGAGAACAAGCGTCAAATAATAAACTACAACACATGTATGATAAATCGCCCATAACGAACCTGCTTCGCCTCAACAGGGGTCTCTGGTGAGATACCTGAGCGTCCCCCAACACGTCGGTGCTAAGCGGGGGTTGCCTGTCCGGCTTGCCGACAGACGGTAAGCCTCGGAACAAGAATAATACAAGTTAGAACAAGCTACATTCCACCTCTGAACAGGCGCAATATGTCATTATAAAATACCACAGCCATTAAGGTCAGAATAATTGCTAGTCCGACCTGTTGGATGCGCAGTTTGATTTTAATGGATAAGGGACGGCGTATAGTGGCTTCGATAATTGTGATGATAAGATGTCCGCCATCGAAGGCTGGAATCGGTAGAATATTTATAAACGCCAGATTAACGCTGATAATTGCCATTAATCCGAATAGAGGAGCAAGCCCCGATTTTGCCGACCGACCGGCGAGCTGGGCAATGAAAATAGGACCGCCGATATTTTTCAACGATTCTTCGCCGGTTACCAGCATCTTCAGTGAAATGACGGTTATCTTCAGCCAGTACCAGGTATTCTGGAAACCCTGACCGACGGCTTCAAAAAACCCGGCATTACGATGAGTAAAAACGGGACTGACGCCGATCATACCGACATTCACCAGTTTGGAACCTTTTAAAATTTTATTGGAGATAGTGACTATCGGTTTTTCAAACTCATTTTCGTTATGCAGCCAGCGAACCAAAATCGTATCATTCGGGAAGGCGTGGATGATACCAGCCATGTCTTCCCAGCTTGATATCATTGTGCCGTTGATAGTTAAAATTCTATCACCTTTTTGAATACCGGCTGCTTCAGCCGGTAACTCGGGAATGACCTCATTAATGATTGGCTCCGGACTGGGATCGTAGATGCCGGCGCCGATTGTCAACAAACAAAAAATAAGCGCCGCGAACAATAGGTTAAAAACCACGCCGCCTGTAATATACAGACTCTTCTGACCGGCGTTTTTTGATTCGAACTTCCAGGGTTCATTGCCCTGAACACCATCGACGTCCATACTTTCGTCAATGACGCCGGCAACTTTCACATAGCCCCCCAGGGGAATAGCGGAAATACAGTAATCGGTATCGCCAATTTTTTTACCGAAAAGACGGGGAGGAAAACCGATAGAAAATTTTTCCACCCGCATCCCGGTGAGTTTAGCAAACGTAAAATGACCTAATTCATGAATAAATATAACGCCGCCTATAACTAACAGAACTGCCAGAACCGTAATCATTCCTTCTTAATTCCTTTCTATACTAAATTTCCTCACCAGAGATATCCTTGAGACAAAAGAAATGTCCTATAATTAAAGTTTTTAACCTCCCCCTCTTTCCCCTCCTTAGTAAGGAGGGGATTAAAGGGGTGGTTAATTTATTTAAAAATCAAAAAACATTGTTAAATAGGATAAACCTTTTACCTTGTTCAAAGAATCCCTTCTGAAGAGAGGTCTCATTGAAAACAATTGCTATAACACTTTCATCGAACTTTTCGTTCCACAAATTCCCGACCTGATTGTTCCACTTCCAAAATATCACCAAGTTCCGGATTATCTACAATAGATAAATCCGTTAAAGCATCTTCAACAAATCGCGGGATATCAATAAATCTTATTTTATTTTCTAAAAAAGCATAGACTGCATATTCATTTACGACGTTTAATATAGCCGGCGCCGTCCCGCCGCGCTGCAAGGCGTTATATGCCAGTTTAAGCGATGGAAATTTTGCGAAATCCGGCGCTTCGAATGTTAACTCCCTGATCTTCATAAAATCGGTGTTTTCCCATACAACAGGCAATCGTTCGGGATAACCGAGAGCGTACTGGATAGGCAATTTCATATCAGGCAAACCCATTTGGGCTTTGATCGAGCCGTCGATGAACTCTACCATGGAATGGACAATGGATTGAGGATGAATAACGACTTCGATATTTTCCGGCGCAACTCCGAACAGATAGTGCGCCTCAATAATTTCCAGCCCTTTGTTCATCATGGTCGCAGAATCGATGGTGATTTTTTTACCCATGTTCCAGGTAGGATGTTTTAATGCCTGTTCCGGTGTGATATGATCAAATTGTTCGATCGGAAACGTTCGGAACGGACCTCCCGAGCCGGTCAGAATAATCCGGCGGATATTTTTATTGTCTTCACCGACAATGCACTGCCAGATGGCGCTGTGTTCGCTGTCAACGGGAAATATTTTAAGATTTTTTTCTATAAGCAGCCGGTTGATCAGTTCGCCAGCCATGACCAGGGATTCTTTATTGGAAAGCGCAATATTTTTACCGGCTTTCAGGGCGTTATAACTGGGTTCCAGCCCGGCGCTGCCGACAATGGCATTCAGGACCAAGTCCACATCTGTTGCGGCGGCGAGATCATTGATCCCGGTTTTCCCGGAAAGCACCTCAATGTGAAGAGGACGCAATTCGTTATGTACTTCATTAGCGAGAGTTTCATCGGCGATAGCGACAACTTTCGGATGAAATTTCCGCGCCTGTTCGATTAAACGTTCTGCGTTTTTACCGGCTGTAAGATATCGGACCGAGAAATGTTCAGGGTTAGCTTCCACAACACGCAGGGCGTTTGTCCCAATACTGCCGGTTGATCCTAAAATTGAAATTTGTTTCATCTTCATATTAAAAATATTTCAGAATTAAAAATTGTACACTTAATAAATGCCGTGATAACGATATTTCACTGCCGATCTGAATATTATTTTGAAAAATGCGGTAGGCGCTGAAACGCAGCAGATTAATATCAATACTTTTTGTTGTATTATAATTTTGAGCCGGTGAAGTATGGTCGGTTACATGAATTACACACTGCATGAAATGTGCGGAATAGCCGAATCCAATATTCCAATTTGGATACCGGATATTTCTCGACAGTTCAATGCCGATATTGTTGATATGGAAATCATCGGGACCCTTCAAGCGCAGAACATGAAAGCCGGCATTTGTTGATTTCTTATTATCACCCCACGATGTACTTATAAACGGACCAAATGTCTGAATATTATCACCCAGCCATTTATATGCGCTGAAATTTGCTCCAATTTTAAGATTCGGTGAAATGGACATTACCATCCAGAAACTGGGATAGCCCCATACTGTGGATTGAAAATCAGGTGCGGCGAAAGTGACAAATGAAGCTCCAATTGCAGTTACCGGATCATCTGAATAAGCGATGAGTGACGCCGGAGGCGTTTGTTCCGCGGCAACAATACCTGCAATCGGTTCTAATGTTTTCCTGACCATGGATTGATCGATACCGGTGAGATTTAAATTCAAAGCAAAGACATTGCCTTTCAGCATTAATGCGATAATTAATAAAAGTGTAATTCGAGTCTGATTAATTTGCAAGGTAGAGATTATAAACAGAAGTTACCCCAAAATTTTAGAAATAAATCTGGCATGATACTGAAATGATTTAACCACCCCTTAGATCCCCTCCTTGGTAAGGAGGGGAAAAAGGGGAGGTCAAATTAAAACTTAAAAAAATATTGTTATCCAAATTCAAAATTTTCTGTAATTACATCTCCAATTATCAATAAATGCTATCATCATTAAATACAAAATCTTATGTTAAAGTAAATTTTCAGTTCCGGGAAAACTCCAGAAAGATTATAAAATATATTAACGGATAATTCCGCGATCGCTGTTTTTGATAAAATCCACGACATTTTTCACTTCTGCGGGCGCCTTTTTATCTTCCAGAATTTTCTTAACGGCATCCGATACATTGTATTGCGAATTGTAAATCAACTTATATGCTTTTTTCAAATGTTTTACCGTATCGCTGGAAAACCCGCGACGCCGCAACCCGATGATATTCAGTCCCTCAAATTTCAAAGGCTCTCCGGCAGAAATGATATAAGGCGGCACATCCTTCGTTGCCCGGTAGTGACCGCCAATCAGACTGTGCTGACCAATCTTCACAAACTGATGGATACCGACCATTCCTCCAATGATAGCCCAATCCTGAATTTCCACATGGCCGGAAATATTAGTTGCATTAGCCATGATGACGTTATTACCAACAATACAGTCATGGGCGATATGGACATACGCCATGATCAGACAATCGGAACCAATGACAGTTTTCCAATGGGCTTTGGTACCCCGGTTAACCGTTACAAATTCACGGATCACAGTGCGTTCTCCGATTTCGACAGACGTTTCCTCGCCGCCGAATTTGAGATCCTGGGGCGCTTCTCCAAGAACGGCATGGTGAAATACCTTACACTCCTTACCCAAGTGAGTTCCCGGGCATAATACTACATACGACCCTATTTCACAATTGTCGCCAATCGTTACATTTTCTTTGATCAATGAATAGGGACCGATTGTGACGTTCTTCCCGATTGTGACGTTAGATTCAATAATTGATGTCGGATGAATGTTATTGCTCATATTACAAATCCACAACTGAAGCCATCATAGACGCTTCTACCACGACGTCATCATTTACAAATGCAATGGCTTTCATTTTGCACATGGCTAATCTGAATTGAACCATTTTTACTTCCAATCGAATCTGGTCTCCGGGTATAACCGTTTTTCTGAAACGAACATTATCCAATCCGGAAAATAAGACCAGTTTTTCTTCGGGGTTTTCAATCGTATTTAGCAACAGAAGCCCGCCTGCCTGGGCTAATGCTTCAACGATCAGAACACCGGGCATAACTTTTCTCATCGGGAAATGACCGGTAAAAAAAGGTTCGTTTATTGTAACATTTTTAATTGCAGTAACGGTTTCTCCGGGAGTCATGTCCAGAATCCGGTCAACGAGCAGGAAAGGGTAGCGATGAGGAAGAATGCGTTCAATACCATGAATATCGAAAAGAGCTCCCGGAACTTTTCGGGGCTGATATTTTTCCTGGATGAGGATCTTTTCATATTCCTTACGAATCTTCTTCACCAGGTTAACGTTATGAGCATGTCCGCTGCGCGCCGCAATGACATGTCCCTGGATAGGAACGCCGAGCAGCGCAAAGTCACCGATCAGATCGAGTATTTTATGTCGGACGGCTTCGTTATAATAGCGCAACTCGACGCCATTAAGCGTACCTTTTTGACCGAGGACAATGTCACTCTTAATATTGAACATTTTCTTTAACTTTTTAATCTCATTTGCATCAATCTCACGATCAATGAAGACAACGCCGCTATTAATATTCCCGCCCTTGATCAATCCTATATTTTTGAGATGCTCAACTTCACTTAATGTACAGAACGTTCTGGCAGCGGCATAATCGGTTTCGAATTCATCGGAAAGCGAATACATGGCGGAATATTGTGTGCCAATCGCCGGGATTTTATAATCGATCAGGAAGGTAATACGAAAACTTTCAGCCGGCAATACATGAACATCGACGCCGTTTTTAGGATCGGTATATTGGATGATCTTATCTATTACGAGAACGTCCTGAGGAACACTCTGTTCAATGATCTCCGCCTTTTTTAATGCTTTAACGAATTCGATCGAACTTCCATCACAGACCGGTGGTTCGATGTTATTTACTTCTATAAAAATATTGTCAATTTCCAGACCGGCGACCGCCGCCAGCACATGTTCGACAGTGTGAATCTGTACACCGTTTTGAGCAATGGTAGTACCGCGAGATATATCGGTGACATGATTTATATCGGCAATTATTTCCGGACAGTTTTCGACATCAGTGCGAACGAAGCGGATACCGGAATTTTCCGGCGCCGTTTTGAAAGTAATTGTGCTTTTTACGCCGGTGTGCAGACCTATTCCGGAGACAGAAACCGGGTTTTTTATGGTATATTGATTTCGTGACATTCCTATTTCCTTTGCTTCAGTATTTCCAGTTCTTTTTCGATTGTTTTGAGACGTTCTCTGATTTCCGGGATAAACCGGATGCTGATGAGTTCCCTGCGAGCTTTCTTTTGCTCCTGGGCAGGATATCCGAACATAATAGTATGGGGAGCAACATCTTTTGAAATACCTGATTGGGCAGCAACCATCGCTCCTTCACCAACTTTTAAGTGTCCTGCGATACCGACCTGTCCCGCAATGGTCACTCCGTTTGCTAACTGAGTGCTTCCGGCGACGCCACTCTGGGCGGCAATAAAACAGTATTCCCCGACTTTTACATTATGAGCGATCTGAATAAAATTATCCAGTTTGGTTCCTTTTCCAATAACGGTATTTCCTAAGGTCCCGCGATCGATGGCGCAGTTGGCGCCGATTTCAACATCATCATTAATAACAACGCCGCCCTCCTGTGGTATCTTGGAGATTCCGTCTTCCATGCGAATAAATCCATAACCGTCGCTGCCGATAACGGCTCCGGAGTGGATGCGAACATTGTTACCGATTTGACATCGATGATAAATACTGACGTTCGGGTAGATTATTGTTGCAGAGCCGATTGTCGATTCTTTCCCTACATATATGTTCCCAAAAAGAATTGCGTTATCTTCAATTATAGCGTTCTCGTCAATGATAACGTTGGGACCGATATATATATCTTTTCCTGTTTTTGCAGTTTTGGCAATGGTTGCCGACGGGGCAATGCCCGGCTTTGGAAAAGGAATCTGAGGACGGAATTTGGCGATCAGGAGTGAAAATGCATAATTAGGATTTTCTACCCGGATCAGGTTTTTATAGGCTCTGGAAAAATCTTTAGAAACGAGAATTGCCTCTGCTCCCGTTGTTGCTACAAATTTTGTGTATTTCGGATTTGCAATGAAGCTGAGTTCGCCTGGTTGAGCATATTGAATTTCAGCGACGTCCGAAATAAGCGCTTCCGGATCGCCTTCGAGAATTCCCTGAACGATCCGGGTAATTTGAGCGAGAGTATAGGTCATTTAATCGTTTCTTTTTAATTCGTAGAGAACTTTGTCCGTTAAATCGTGTACCGGTTCGGCATATAGAATATTTCCTGCAACAGTGTCAAAAATATAGTCGTATTTGTTCTCTTTTCCCACTTTTTCAATGACAGATTTGATCTTCTCGAGAACAGGTCCAACTAATTCTGCCTGCTTGCGGTAGATTTCTCCCTCCGGACCCAATTTTTCGACTTGATAACGCTGAATTGATTGCTGTAGCTGACCGATCTCGTTTTCTTTGGTTTGACGGCGCGTTTCGCTCATGATCATTTTCTGGCGTTCATAGTCTCTGCTCAGACTATCCAGTGTCGTTAGCATTCCTCTGTATTCATTCTCCATTTTTTTGGCTTCGATATCCAATTTGCTTTGTGCTTCTTTGGCTTCATCAAATTCCGCCAGAATGCGGTCAGAGTTGACATAAGCGATTTTCATCTGTTGGGCAACCGCTACGTTAAATGCGCTGATGACAAGAAGCAATCCAATTAATATCATCGTAAATTTTTTCACTGTTTCCTCCGTATTATTAAAATGGCATTCCAAATATAAAATGTGTTTTCCATCCTTCGGGTTTTCCGTAACCGGTGTATCCTTCAGGATCGATATCGTCAAATCCATAACCTAAATCGACGCCGATCATACCAAGCGCAGGCATAAAAAACCGGACTCCAAATCCTGCTGATCGTCTCAGATCAAATGGGTCGGTTTTGCCCAGATTTTTCCAGACATTGCCCGCTTCGGCAAAGATCAGTCCGTAAATCGTTGGTTCTTCCGAAATGGGAACGCGGTATTCAAGGGAATATTTGAACAGCGTTTCGCCACCCCAGGGTGAATATCCACTGCTGGAGCCGGATCGGACAGGTCCAACTGAATTATCAGGATAACCACGTAAAGCAACCCCGTAAATCATCCCGCTTCCCCCCATGATAAAACGCTCATCCGGAGGGATGATAGAATTTTCTTTGATTTTCTTTATGACGCCAAACTCCATGTGATTAAATAAAACAAGTTTCCAAATCGTAGGTAAATAATATTCCATGCTGAAATTGTGTTTATGAAAATGTTCCGTACCGCCCAGGAAACCTCCGGATAAAGACGACGACCATCTCATCACAGAACCCATGGTGGGAAATTCCGGTCTGTTCCGGCTGTCACGGGAAATAATTTGGGTAAAGCTGACGCCTGTTGTCTTTGACTGTCCGAGCAGAACGGATTTTAAATAAGCTTCGTCGAGATTGCGGTATTCCTTCTTCGCGGCAGCTAATATCCAGGTACCTCTGAAATAATTATCCGGCCATTTGAATCTACGCCCCCAGCGAAGCGAGGCCCCTAATTGAGAAAGATCAAATGGATAGTAATAATATCCGCTACTACCGCGTTCGGAATAAAAGATACTGGCGCCGATAAGGTTTGGCGTATCGAAAAGCCACGGATCGGTGAAACCTAATGAAATTGATTTATATGGCGTGGCGCCCGAACCGGCAATACTGTACTGCGCACCCTGCTGATAACTTACTCTGACTTGCTGACCACGTCCTCTGAAATTATTAAACTCCACACTGCCGCCGCCAATCAAACCATACATTTGACTTATACTGAATGAAAGATTGGCGCGGTCCGATGATTTTTCTTCAACGGCAATCTCAACATCAATTTCATCTTCACTAACCGGAATCACGTCAGGAACGACATTGCTGAAGTAATTTAAAATGAAAATCTCGCGCTGACTGCGCATTAGTGCTTCACGACTAAAAATATCGCCGGGGAGCACCTTCAGTTCCCGGCGGATTACATTTTCATGGGTTCGGTCATTGCCGACTACGTTGATCCGTCCGATCGATACCTGGTGATTTTCGGTAATGCTAAGATGAAGATCGATCTCATCCTCGCTAACCGGAGTCTCTTTTGGAATGATCTGAAAAAACAGGTAGCCCCGATCCATATAAATTCCGTTTACTCGTTCATAAACGGCTTTTTGGAGTTCTTCTTTATCGTAGTAATCACCCGGTTTTATTCCAAGGACGGCTTTCAGTTGTTCATCAGTGTACAGATTATGTCCGCTGAGCGATATATTCCGATATTTGTAACGGGGACCTTCATAGACATCCAGTGTTAAAAACATGTGTTTTTTGTTGTCTGAATAGGATATTGAGTCATTCTGAATTTCGAAGTCGCGATAGCCTTCTTTATTATAAAAATCGACCAATTTCTGTTTATCTTCCGTATATTTTTCTTGATCGAATTCACCGATTTTAAGTAAAAATAAATTTCGCCGCCGGGTTTCTTTTAATACTCGTCGGAGTTTACTGTCGCTAAACTGTTCATTGCCTTTAAAAACAACATCTTTTATCCGGACTTTTTTCCCTTCTTTAATGTGAATCAACAGATTCCGGGTGTTTTCTTTTTCGCCCGGTTCCAACTCTTCTTTTATTTCGACCAGCAGAAAACCATCCTCTTCATACAGGTCTCGCATCTTTCGTTTTGTCTCGGAAATTAGTGCCGGCGAAAGCACTTTTCCGCTGATTAATTTGAGTTCGTCATCAAATTTACTTTTACGTATCTTCTTATTACCAATAACTTTGAATTCACCAAGCCGGGGATATTCTTCGATCTGAATAATAAGAAAAAGCCCATCTTCTGTTGCCTTATCTATATAAACTTGAATATCCGAAAATATTTTTAATTTCCATAAACGTTTAATAGCAGCCGGAACGTCATCAAATGTAATATTTTTACCTTCGATGATTCCGGACTGGATTTTAATGCTGCTTTCAGAAATGGTTTTATTACCCTGAACAGCAACACCTAATATTATGATATTTTGAGTAGTCTGGGCAATGGAATTGCTTAGAAATAAAACTATTACAGTAATGAGAGTGATCAGAAATCGTGATAATTTCATTCGGTATTATTTTCCTGTTTTCTTTCTGTTAAGCTGGTCACTTGTGCGACCAAATCGCCTTTCACGTTTCTGATAACACTCAATCGCATCCAAAAGTTCCTTAGCACGAAAAGCAGGCCAGTAAATTGGGGTCACATAGATTTCAGTGTACGCAAGCTGCCAGAGCAGAAAATTACTTACTCGCAGTTCACCGCTGGTTCGAATTAATAAATCGGGGTCCGGTTTGCCGGCGGTATAAAGATAATCTGAAAATAGTTCATCGTTGATCTCGTTAACATCAATCTTTTCGTCCCGGACGTCCTTCGCAATAGCCTGTACGGCATCGATCATTTCCTGCCGGCTGCCATAACTCAGGGCAAGGTTCAGATTAAGCCCGGTATTGTGTTTGGTTTTTTCGACGCCTTCCATCAAACCTTTTAAAGGTGCGCGCGGCAGATCATCTAAATGACCGATCATGGTGAAACGGACATTGTTTTTGTGAAGTTCATCGATCTCACTCCGGATGGTCCTTAATAAAAGATTCATTAATGCCGAGACTTCGGATTTGGGACGTGACCAGTTTTCAACTGAAAAGGTATATAGAGTGAGAACTTCGATACCGAGTTTTCCGCATTCACGGGTCACTTCACGAACCGAATTGATCCCCTCATTGTGACCGGCTACTCTCGGCAGACCACGCTGCTTTGCCCAGCGACCGTTTCCATCCATTATAATGGCAATATGCCGGGGCACTATTCCTTTAGATAAAATATTTTTCCTCAGATCGTCGATCGTCACGTCTTTTATTACCATTATAAATGCACTTAAAAATAGCTTACGGAAGTTAATTTCAATCCTCTATAAAGTCAATGGAAAATCAGGACAATCAGGGCAATTTAATGACGGAAAAACTCAGTTGATTTTTATCCGTTCCAAAAGACGGTTTTGGGACAAGTCAAATCTGATTTGTGCAACTTTCATCAACAATTCCCATTTTTGACAAATATGTTTTTAAATCCACACAGATTCCTATCATTTTTGGAAGAATGTGTTGATTTAGTAAGAGAGCCTGTCTATATTTAACCGAACATGAGAATTGAGAAAAATAACCCGGAACAGTGGAAACAAGCAGGATTTTTAATCGCACACGGTTAAGAAAGACAGGCGTATGAATAGTAGAATATTAATAGCGGATAATGATCGTGACATCCGGAATTCACTGGCAGCCTTATTGACCGATAAGGGATTTGTCTGTGTTAAAGCCGGAGATGGAGA
>JAUVYH010000139.1 GCA_030603165.1 Fidelibacterota bacterium | reverse complement strand
TCCAGTAAATTTTTACTCCTGAGAAAATCTAAAACCCGGCCGATACTCTCATCAACTGAGCGCAGAGTTTCCATATATTGTCGATAGTAATCGCCCATATCCATATCGTTGTGCCAGGGAAAATCCATACCATGCCAACTGTTTCTCTGATTGGTTACCCACATAGGTTTATTTTTTCTATTTTCCGGTGTATCTTTCATACTTTTTGGCGGAATGAACGGTTTATTTTTGTAACATCCTTTGTGGCGTTCTGCCGGAATAATCTCTGCGCTAAAAACAGAAGGATCACCGTTATCATCAACAGCCAATACTTCATGATGTGAATGGACCGCTTTATGGGAAAGATACATCATAAATGGTTTATTAAGCGAGCGGTCATTCAACCAATCCAAAGCATAACCGGTAAGTTCGTCGGTAATATAACCCTTCTGCGGCACTTTTTTACCATTGACATTCAAGCCGTCTTTATTCGGCCAATACGACCCCTGGGCTTTGAAACTCACCCAGTGATCAAAGCCGGGACGGGGAGCATCACTGTCACTGCCCATGTGCCATTTGCCGATAAAAGCTGTTTCGTAACCGGCCTGCTGTAAATACTGCGGAAAAAAAATTGTGCCTTCAGGGACCATTCGTTGATTATCTACAACGCCATGCTTGTGGGCATACTGACCGGTTAAAATGGACGCCCGGCTGGGTGAACAAAGTGATGTGGTCACATAAGCATTTTTAACACGTATTCCGTTTTCAGCCAGATAATCCATATTTGGTGTTTCGATAAAAGTATGCCCTGCGCAACCCATGGCATCAAAGCGGTGATCGTCTGTCAAAATGAAGATAATATTACGTGGTTTAATACCTTTTTTCTTTTTTAGCTGAGATGATGTATCTGATTCTATCCATTTTTTTCCTGCCCCGGCTAACAATAGCGCAGCAGTTAACACATACCCCATAGAACTTAAAAAGAACCGCCTGCTGACCTTACTCATATTTTCCTCCGCATTTATTAGGATGTATCCTGATTTTCACAAAATTTATTGTTTTACTTCACGTTGGTTAATAGCATCAATAGCAATCGTAACAAAGGTTAAAGGTGCATTCCAGTTTATTGCTACTTCATTGGTTGCATAGGAGCATTCTTTATCAATGTATGCAAGCGCCGGCAGGACTGAAGCATATGCTTCTCGCCCGCAATCCCTAAGGTACCTGTAATTGGGACCACCGACGACCATACCCGGAATCGGTTCCGGAATGTTATCCGCATGTGATTGGCGGTGATGCACGTGCATTGGACTTTTATCACCAAATCCTGTTACATAGGACTGGTTTAATGGATTCTTGCCCAATATGTAGTCTAAATTTGAAAGCGCTGCGTTAAAATACTTTTTGTTTCCGGTTAAACGGTAAGCAATGAGTTGCACCATAGCCTGATTCAAACAAAACGCATTGCTGCCCCACCTGAAAACAGTATTTGTGATTCGATAAGCTGAATTTTGATAATTGTTATATACTGAATCCGCAAAATTGAGAAACCGCTTTTCAGCTTTTTTGCTATCTTTATTTTTAGTTAAATTTTCCCGATGCTGTAATACCGACATGTATCCCAAAATAGCTGTAGAATCCCAGACTTGTATAGAAACAGGTAAATCCAGCAAATTTGAATTGAGATAAAAGGAATCTTCACCGGTAGTGATGAATAATTCACAGGCTGCCCAGGCAAATTCATCACGAAAATCATCGTCGCCATAAGTTCCGGTAGTAATATCTTGTGGTTGTACATAATACACTTCAGGATTTTCTTTTGCCCAGTTCCAGGCGCTGCGGGACAAAACCAAGCATGAATCAGCCAAGCCGGGAAATTCCTCTGGATACTTTTTAAAAATTCTAGTTGCCTGAGCAAGCACTGCCGCAAAATTTAGAGTTGCCCCTGTCGTTTTTTGGACAACATATCGTTCCTGCTTTGCTTTTGCCGGCATAACATGCGCTTCAAAATTTTTAGATGTCAATTTATGATAAACGCCGCCATCGTTTGGATCCTGCATTGTCATAAGCCAGCGAATATTCCACAATACTTCATCAAGAATATCCGGTGCATTATTTTCACTTTCCGGGATATTGTTGGAAAAGCTCTCAAGATATTCAGGAAAGGATTCGTACAATAACATTAGCGTGTAGGTAGAAATACCTGAATTAACCACATACTTATTGTAATCCCCAGCGTCATACCAGCCTCTGGGGCATGAAACTAGCGTACCTTCCGGCCTTTCCGGTGATGATGCGGATGGATGTATCAATACCTTATCATCGGGATGCCCGGCTTTTCTATGCCATTTCCCGGCAAATTTTTCCGGTAAATCAGTGGAAGCCCTGGCGTAATAGAAATACTTTAAGGCGCCATGCGCAACACTCTTGAAAACGTCCTCAGAAATTTCAAAATCATAAGAAGATATGCTATCGACCCAAAGATGATACACACCCGCTCGTTCCAAACCGGTAAAATCGGCTAATCTGACCTGTTCATCCGAATACTTCCAATATTCAGGTGCACTGAGATTTCCGGAATATACAACTTCATCATTTTCAGCCGATTTTATTTGAAATCTCTCAGCATCCGATTTTACGACAGCTATTTTTTGCTGATGCGGTAAATAGCCCACCTGATTTACAAATACTTTTGTATCCTGTGATTTATCACAAGCGATAAATGTTATCTGTACCGAGAAATAAATTGACAACAGTCTAAAAATAAATTTCGTTTTAGTGGTTTTCATAATTCATCTACTATTTTGACGTGTTAAACTTTTTATTTAAACCCATTTGAACATCAACTTTAACTTTTGTACCTGCCTCAAATACAGGGATAACATTCCCTTCGATCTTTTCTCCATTGACAACTATCTGTTTTATGCCATAACTCACATGTGAAGGATTTTTTACTACAATGCGATATTCAGCGCCGCGAAATTGACGAGTCACAGAAAAACCATCCCAATTTTTAGGGGTACACGGATCAATAATTAATCCACTATAATCCGGCCTTATCCCCAAAATGGATTGAGTAGCGGCATAATAAGCCCAGGCAGCCGCGCCACTCAGCCATGGTACGCAGGAGGCGCCATAGTGAGGACTGTATCTACTGTGTGTGAACTGACAATAGACATACGGTTCTATTCCCCTTAGTTCCGCACGATCATTATAAGCAGCCGGTAAATATGATTTTAAATATTCGAACGCCCGGTCACCATGACCCAGCATCGTTTCGCCCATCACAGCCCAACCCTGGGTATGGTTAAAAATGCTACAGTTTTCTTTCATACCGGGATTCATTAGAGTAGCTCGCATCACCTTATAATCTGTCTTGATAAATGGCGGAGCACAAAGCATAATGCCATACGGTGTGCTAAGCTGCTCATGCACCGCATTCATGGCTTTTTTAGACTGTTTTGGAGAAGCATATCCACTGATAATGGCCCATGTTTGTGGATTTAGAAAAATTTTGCCTTCTTTACTTTCCTTTGAACCAAATTTTAAACCATCAAATCGATAAGCACGCAGAAACCAGCCGCTATCCCAGGCATGTTTATTAAGATGTTCATCAATTTTTTTAAGTTGCGCCTGCGCCCAATTAATTTCTTTTTCTATATTAAATAGCTGACATATCTCCAAATAAGTATTTATAGCATAACGCAATTGAAAGGATACAAAAACTGATTCGCCCTGGTGTCCAAGTTGAATGCAATCGTTCCAGTCCGCAGCCAGTCCACATGTCAATCCATGGGCGCCGGACCGTTTAAGATTAAACTCAATAGCCTTTCGCAGATGTCCTAATACAGTATCATTCCCCTGATCTGCATACGGTAAAACTTTTCGATAAAAATCAATATCGCCTGTTTCTTTTACATAAGCCGGAATCGTATTGAACAGCCACAAACAATCATCTGCCCGGTATTCGCTCTCATCAGGCGCTTTCTCAGAGCCAGGATTGTGGGCAAACGGTTTAACGACGGGCATCGCCCCACCCGTAGAAATCTGCCCCGTAATCATCAGTTCCAGTCTTTTCCCGGCTTCTTCGGGGATATTGTGTAACACACCTAAAATATCCTGAACGGTGTCGCGGAATCCCAACCCATCGCGCGCTCCCGAATAAACCAGGCTGGCTGCTCTCGACCAGGAATAAGTGATCAGGCAATTAAATGGACTCCACATATTGAGCATGCTATTGACATCGGGATCGGGTGTATCCACTGTCATATTAGCCAGGCGAGAATGCCAATATGTTTTTAGTTTCTCAAATTCATGGTTGATTTTTTCAAGGTTGCTAAATTCTTTTACAACCAGCTTTCCTTCAACATCGGCTTTGCCAATCCCCATCAATACAGCGAATTCTTTAGATTCGCCGCTTTCCAGTTCAATATCGATTTGCAGTGTTCCACAAGGATTGCCACCGATAGCCAATGAGTTTGTGCATTCACCATTTTCAACAATAGACGGATTAGCGTAGGTGCGGTAAGGACCGAGAAAGACTTCCCTGTCGGTGTCAAATCCGGTCACTTCGACGCCAACAACACCCAAAAAAGTATGACGTCCCTGATCCTTTTCTTCAAAATCATCCGGCATTTCCGGCAGGTTCACATTCATCCCATGATCTATGATTCCATCAACCACATCCATTTTGGAAATGTATTGTGTATATTGAAGATTATGAAGATCATCCTGAGCATTCCAGTTGCAGGCATACTCCACAAATGTAAATAAGCGCAGTTTTCTTTTCTTTAAACCGGTATTTTTCACCTTTATCAGCCAGCATTCGAAATCACGATTGAGTGGAACAAAATAAATAACAGAACTTTCAAGACCGGAATATTCTGATTTAATTTTTGTATAAGCTGAACCGTGGCGACATTCCGTCTTAAATTGATCTAACGGTTTGGCCACCGGCTGCCAGGAAAACGACCAGTAATCTTTACTTTCCCGGTCATGAATGTAAATATACCGACCGGGTTGGTCCATGGGAATGCTGTTGAAGCGTAATCGAGTGAATCGTCTCTGGGCAGCTGAATGAAAAAAGCTGTATCCACCTGCATTATTGGTAATAATGGCCCCATATCTGGTCGAACCCAGATAGTTACTCCACGATTGCGGCGTATCGGGCCGCTCGATTACATATTCTTTGTTTTTATCGTCAAAATAACCGTATCTCATACAAATATCGTATTTAAATTTTTATCGGATTATATTTCTTTTATTCTTCTTTCTCCCAGCTCGTTTTCTATTTTCTGCATGAACGATTCATCTAACCGATAGAAAAGCATAAAGATAGCGGCCAGCACACTTCCCGCCGCGGGTATCCAGCTCATCATTAATCGAATCCCAAACATAGTATCCGCACCTTGAGTGATATTAGCCTTAAAACCAAACGCAGCCAGTAAAAATCCGGCCAGTGCGCCGCCGATAGTCCAGCCAAATTTCTGGGCCATGGTCGAAGCAGACATAACTAAACCTGTTGCCCTGCGTCCGGTTTTCCATTCCGAATAATCCGCTGCATCCGTATACATGGCAAATACCAGCGGGGCTGTTGGACCTATTATAAAACTGATTATGATCTGCAGAACGTACATCAGCACGATGTCATCTTTTCCAACGAAATAGAAGACAATCGTAAATACGCTGGCCAGTGTCATACACCAGATATAAGCCTTTTTCTTGCCAATTAATTTGGAGATCCATTCTGTTAGAAGAATTCCGGCAATTGTAGCGACTGTGCCGGCCACCATAAAACCCGATGCCAGCAATTCATCACCAACATAATATTTAAAATAGTACATGATGGAGCCGTTCCGGATGGACACATAAGACAGGGTAAAAATACCCAGGAAAAAAAGAACGATCCACGGTTTATTCTGCAATAGATCCTTTACATCATTTTTCAGTGATGTCTCTTGACTCACCGAAGGGCTTACTCGTTCTTTTGTAAACTTGAAAGTTATTAAGAACATAATGACAGCCATCACTGCGAAAACAGTAATCGCCCACTGGAAGCCTTTTTGTTCATTAATAAGCTTAATACTAAAACGTGTATCACCAATTATATCGGGAAAATAATCGCCCGGTTTTAAGCAATGCGTACCAAATCCTTCGGCTAATAAGATAATTTCCGCAGTAGTATCCACCTCTGCATGCATTTCCTTATTATTTACTGCAATGGATAGTTTTTTTATTTGCGGATCGTATCCATTCCTTTTTGCTTCAATAACCAATTTCGTTGTACCAGGTCCCTGTTCTTTAAGAATAATCATGTTTTGATTAAGATTTGCGGTAACAACGGATTGATCGTTACCACCAAAATATTCAACCATTGGCAACATTAATCCCTGGACAATAAAAGCACCAATAAATGCAAAAACAAAGCGATACTGCGAGAAACTTGTACGCACCAACGGATTGGATGAAACGACACCCATAAGTGCGGAATAAGGGATATTAATGGCAGTGTAAACCATCATCATCAAAGTGTAGGTGATATATGCGTATATCACTTTACCGCCGAGGCTTATATGCGGGGTTGTAAATGTCAGTATTCCAATAATTCCAAATGGAATGGCCATCCAGAGTAAGTACGGACGAAATTTGCCCCAACGCGTATCGGTACGGTCGGCAATAATTCCCATTATCGGATCGTTGATCGAATCCCAGATTCGAGTAAGCAGGAACATTGTTCCGGCAGCAGCTGCAGAAATACCAAAAACATCTGTATAGAAATATAAAAGAAACAGCATGAACGACTGAAAAAACAGGTTGCTAGCTGTATCGCCTAAACCAAAACCGATCTTTTCCCAGAATCTGATATTTTCTTTTTCCATGATTATTATTTTCCTTTAGATTACTATTTTTAATTAACCAAGAATCACTTCAACATTATGTTGAGTCCCTTTTTCAAACAAAGGCAGTATATTTCCTTGAATCACATTGCCATCCACTACTATTTTTTTTACACCCTTCGATTTGGCGTCGAGATTTCTTATTGTTATATTGTATTGTACATTTCTGAATTTTCGATTAACATTATATTCCTTCCAATCAACGGGTATGCAGGGATCGATTATCAATCCATCATAACCAGGGCGAATACCCAGTATGTATTGAGTGATAGCATAAAAATTCCAGGCTGCCGTACCGGTTAACCATGAATTCTTGGCTTCGCCCGGTTTAAAGGCGTCTTTTCCGGCGATCATCTGGACATACACATAAGGCTCCGTACGATGCAAATCGCTGATTTCTTCCAGGTAGGCGGGGGAAATCTTTCTATAATAATCGAAAGCCAGGACACCACGCCCGATTTTAGTTTCGGCGATCATAATCCAGGGATTATTGTGACAAAATATTCCGGCGTTTTCCTTATAGCCAGCCGGATAGGTGGAGATTTCACCAAGGTTAATATAGTATTTTGTAAAAGCCGGATTATTCAACACGATACCATAATCACAGTCCAAGTATTTTCTAACCGAATCGAGCGCTTTCTTTGCCCTGCCATCTTCAACACCTATGCCGGCCATTACACAGAATCCCTGTGATTCGATAAAAATCCTACCTTCTTCCCGCTCTTTGCTACCAACTTTTTTGCCGAAATAATCATAGGCACGGATAAACCACTCGCCATCCCAACCGTATTGATCAACTGCTTTTTTCATGGCTTCGATATGTGGAAGCGCATGTTCCGCTTCTTCGTTTTTTCCAATCCGGCGACAAAGTTCTACAAATTCGTTTCCATATAAAATGAACATGCCGGCAATAAATACCGACTCTGCTGTTCCCCCTTCTTTATTTTCAGTAGTCTGAAAGGATTCATCCGGATTGATAGAAAAACAGTTAAGATTCAAGCAGTCGTTCCAATCCGCACGACCGATTAGTGGTAACCGGTGTGGCCCTAAATGATTGACTGTAAAATAAAAAGACCGCTTTAAGTGTTCAAATAAAGACGCCGTTTTGCTTTCATCATTATCGAAGGTAACCATTTCGTCCAGAATAGCAAAGTCGCCGGTTTCTTTAATATATTCTGTCACTGAAAGGATGAGCCATAGTGGATCATCATTAAAGTTTGAACCAATCTCATCATTGCCACGCTTGGTTAAAGGCTGGTACTGGTGATAAGCGCCGCCATCTTCGAACTGAGTAGCCGCAATATCCAAAATGCGCTGTTTAGCACGTTCGGGCATCTGGTGCACAAAACCAATCAAATCCTGGTTAGAATCGCGGAAACCCATGCCTCTGCCAATACCGCTTTCAAAATAGGAAGCGCTACGGGACATATTAAAAGTTACCATGCACTGGTACTGGTTCCAGATGTTGACCATCCTGTCCAATTTTTCATCCTGGCTTTTTATATTGAAAATTGAAAGCAAGCCATCCCAGTATTCTTTCAGTTCATTCCACGCTTGATCTACTTTTGCTGATGTGTTCATCTCAGCAATCATTTGTTTGGCCCGGACTTTATTAATAATGCCCTTGGATTCCCATTTTTCTTTATCCGGATTTTCAACATATCCGAGCACAAATATTAATTCCTTTTCCACACCCGGTTCCAGTACTACATCGATACAATGTGAAGCGATAGGAGACCACCCATGTGCTACCGAGTTCATTGCTTTATTATTAACAATAACATCCGGCTTATCTAAACCATTGTAGGTTCCGGTAAATATTTCCCGGTCAGTATCATATCCGGAAATTGTGCTGTTTACCGAATAAAAAGCATAGTGGTTTCGGCGTTCTTTGTATTCGGTTTTATGATATAAAACCGACCCGTCGATCTCAACCTCACCT
>JAUVYH010000233.1 GCA_030603165.1 Fidelibacterota bacterium | reverse complement strand
CAGAGAGTTTAGATAATTCATTCTTGTGATAATATATGCCCTGATCTGCTCTTTTGGATTATTGGCTGTCTCTATTGCTTCATTCAACCTGTTTTTCAATATTTGTGATTCTTTTTGAATCACCTCGGCGAAGATATGTTCTTTACTGGCGAAATAATGATAAAGCGTTGCTTTGCCTATGCGCGCGGCTTTTGCGATTTCATCCATTGTGGTTTTATTAAGTCCAAAGCGTGAGAAAATCTTTTCCGCGACCGAGATAATCAGGTTTTTTTTGTCTTCATGTTTTTGTTTTGTGTAATTTTCGACCATATTCGTTCTCCGGTCGAATATTACTTGTATTTTTATTTAATGTCAAGAGTTTTTATTTTTTTTCAACCTGTTTATTGTCTGTCTATAAACTCAACTCTAAGTCTTTGATAGAAATACCCGTTTGTACATCCCCTTTTTATTCCCCCTTCTAAGGGGGAATTCCATATCACAAACCCGAAACGAGAATAAGACTTACTCACTTTATATGGCTGGGTAGTTACGTCGTTACAAAGAATTTTGTCTTTGAAATTGACGAAAACGGGTTTGTCTTAAAGAGATGTCTTCGACATGGACAAACTCTATTTAATTGATAAATCACCAACTACATTTTAATCAAAATCTTTTATTATTTGCTTTAATTATTCGTTCAATTTTATAAATTTCAACATAAGCGTAATTAAATGACATTTGAGGAGTTTCACTTGAAAAAAAAATTTGTTTTAGGACTAATTCTTTTATTTTCAACCTTGATTTATGCTCAAATCTCTATCGCGGTGCTCGATTTAGAGGAGAAAGGTTTAACTGAATTAGAGGCGAGTATCCTGACCGACAGACTAAGGCATGAGCTGTTTCAAACCGGACGATACAGAGTGATCGAACGGGATATGATGGGGGAAATCATTGATGAGCAGGGATTTCAATTATCCGAATGTACGTCAACAGAATGCATGGTGGAAATCGGTCGCATACTAGGCGTCGATCAGATGGTCGGCGGCAGCGTAAGCAAGTTTGGATCAATGTACTCAATTTCAGTTCGGTTAATCAGTGTCGAAACGGGTGAAATATTAGGAACGGCAACCTACGATCACGAAGGAAGAATTGAAGATTTGCTGAAATATGGTATGAGAGTTGTTTCAAATAAGTTAGGCGGTTTTGAAACGAGTAAAAAAGGTGATGCCGTAGAGACAGCAGTAATCCCGGATCAGGTGGTCCGTGATCTGGTACCTGATGAGAAAGAAAAAGAGATTATTGAAGTTCAATCGACTAAACCTTCAATTCCTCCACAAATAACTGTCCCATCTGTTCAGAAACCCTCTGCAAAGTATAAAAGTCCGACCATTATGTTACGGTCGGAGTTAGGAGTCTATGGATTAGCAAATCAGAATAGGAAAGATTTTTACGATGGCACAGTTGGGTCTCTGTTTGGTGTTAGCGGAATAATTAATATCCTGAAACTACCGGATTTTGGAGCAATTGGACTGTTAGCCGGTGTTCAGAGTATGTTTTTGGTATTGTCACCTAAGGATGACGCTCTGAACTGGGAAGAACAGGAGATTTACGTGGTTACCAAAGCCGGTCTCCAGGCGGCTTCAGTGAGTAAGTCCAAACTTAATGTTACAGCAAGTATTGGTTATGCGGCTGTTTCGACTTCAACGATTTATATTGATGAACGGGGCACCAGCTACGATCCTGTGCAAAATAGTATGGGAGGCTTGTTTGCAGATTTGATCTTCAGTTTCAGACCTTTGGATACAATAAATATCACTCTTGATGGTGGATACGGGACTCTTGTTGCCGGTGAAAAGAATTTGTATGGTGGCAATAAGTTTTTTATCGGTGCATCACTGAATTTTTAGAAAAGATGCTGACAGCACAATACATTCAGGTTCAATTCACTACTGATAATAAGACTCATACAGAAGAGATTCCGGAAATAATAGCGATAGAATGCAGCGAAGTTGACGCCAGATATCGATTGACTCATTAAAATAATTCTCAGGAAAACAGTACTGTAACATATCGGATAATCATTGATAATTAACGTTATAATAACGTCTTATATAACAAATTACTTTAAGTGTGGATTCTTGCATATGATAAATTACTTTAAGTCGATACAATAAAAATCGGTTTTATATACTTTATGTGAAAATAATGTTATCTTATCGTTAGTAAAATTGAAATGAAGGAATATTAATGGAAATCATCATAATCATAATTGGTTTATTTATCCTGCTGCTGCAAGTGATTGTTATTCGACAGTTAGCGAAAAAATCAAATGCCCGGGATATTGAAATATTAAATGAGCTGAAAGATAAAACGCTGTCTTTTGAATCAAAATTGCTGGTATTTCCTGATCTCTTGCAGGCGAAGATAGCGGAATCCGTTCAAAAACAATTTACCGATTTTACTCAGAGAATAATGGCGCAGATTCAGGAATTAATCGAGAAATTCGGCATATTCAAGACCGATCTGACGAAGGCGCTGAACGAATCCAGTAAAAGTACCACCGAAGACTTAAATAGTTTTAAAGACTTCTTTCAAAAGGGACTAACAAAGGATTTTGATAAACTTATTTTGAAAGTTGAAACAAGTCTCGACGCCATTAATACGAAAGTCCAGGAAAACCTTAGCGAAGGGTTCAAAAAGACCAATGAAACATTCAGCAATGTGATAGAACGTTTGGCAAAAATCGATGAAGCACAGAAAAAAATAGACAGTCTTTCAACAAATGTTGTGTCATTACAGGATATTCTGACCGATAAGAAAAGTCGCGGCGTTTTTGGTGAAGTGCAACTGAATCAGATTTTATACGCGGTATTCGGGCAGAAAAACGATAAGGTTTTTAGAACACAATATACTTTAAGCAACGGAAAAACTGTTGACGCCATGCTCTTTGCTCCCGAACCGACCGGAAATATACCGATCGATTCAAAATTTCCTCTTGAAAACTATAAACGTATGTTAGACAAGACAATACCGGAAGCTGACCGTAAACAGGCGGAAAAATTATTTAAACTTGATATAAAAAAGCAAATTGATGATATTGCTGATAAATATATAATTCCGGGGGAGACTGCGAACCATGCCGTGATGTTCCTGCCGGCTGAGGCAGTATTTGCTGAGTTATACGCCTATCATGAAGATCTGGTCACATTTGCCCAGAAAAGGCATATATGGATAACATCACCGACGACTTTTATGGCTGTATTGAATACACTTCAGAATGTCTTAAACGATATTGAAAGACGTAAATTTGCCGATATTATCCAACAGGAAATAATAAAACTATCGGAAGATTTCAAGCGTTACCGCGTACGTTGGGATAAGCTTTCAACCCATATCGATACGGTTCAAAAGGATGTGAAGGAAATCCATACATCCACGAAAAAGATTTCAACCTCTTTTGACAAAATCGCTAAAGTTGATTTTCAGGAAGAGAAATTAATCGAAAACGGAAATATTCTTCAGATAGAAGATTCTAACCAAGAAAAATAATTAGCCCCTATTCGAGAAGGAAAATTTTGGAAGGAAATAAAACACAGATAAGACGGATTGTCCCGAAGGGATCTCTTCGAGAAACGGATTGGCACGGATAAAATATTTAATTAATAGAGGTAAATACAATGTTACATGAAGAGAAACTACCGAGAAGATAATAAAAGCTTATTACAAGGTTTATAACACACTGGGTCATGGTTTTTTGGAAAAGGTTTATGAGAATGCAATGGCAATTGAATTGCGAAAGATGGGTTTTA
>JAUVYH010000131.1 GCA_030603165.1 Fidelibacterota bacterium | reverse complement strand
CTTGTTTCAGGCGGTCATCATCCATCGTAAAACCCTTTACAATGTATTCGTGAATCCGCTTTGTTGCCCAAATTCTAAATTGGGTGCCTTGCTGTGATTTTACGCGATAGCCAACTGAAATTATTACATCGAGATTGTAATGTTCTAAATCTCTCTGAACTTCCCTGTTTCCTTCTAACCGAACTGTTCGGAAATTCCGAACAGTTGATTCTCGGCTTAGTTCACCTTCTTCAAAAATATTTTTTGTATGTTCACTAATAGTAGATTTTGATTTGCCAAACAACAATGCCATCTGTTCTTGCGTGAGCCAAACCGTTTCATCTTGCAAACGGGTTTGTATTCGGGTTTCATTATCTGCCGTTTGGTAAATAACTATTTCTGAATGCTGTTGAGTTTCTCTATGCTTTGTCATTTAGCGCTCCCTTCAACAATCCGTATTTCCTCCTCCGTCAATCCGTACAACTGATATACCATCCGGTCAATCTCCCGCTCCAGCGCCGCCACTACGCCTGCTTGGTAGGGTTTTGCAGGTAATCCTCGTCTTTGGTGATGGAAAGGATGCGGTCGACAATTTCATACCATATCCCATTCTTTTCGACTGTCAGCTCGGCAGAGTTTATCCAGCATAAAGCTTAGCTGTTTGTGCTGGGGCCAAAAATTTTTCAAAAGGCGACGGGCTACGAAATAAAGGTGGTGGGTTTAGTAATTTATATTATCCACCAAAAATCACTATTTATCAAGCTTTTGTTGTCCTTAGCTGAAAGGTTAGAGATCTTTATCTTCTCGCTATTTATTCTTGTTGATTTTTAATTCTTCCTCAAGTGGACTACCTGATTCAAAGAATCCCCAAACTTGGTACGTAAATCTGTCAAAATCAATTACCTCAATTTCTTCAATTATCCTCTCCTCAGAGGAATCAAGGATTCGCATCCCTCGATCAAATTCTTTTCTTATTACCTTATCTCGCAGCTGCATTATTTCTAACTTAAGTTGATCTTGCTTCGGCGAGGTTAACTTAACCCCTTTAGGGAGTTTAGAAAACCAGCGTTGCTCATATGCTTTTTGAAATTCATCAATTTTCTGTTTCAGGAATTCGATGATTTTGTTTTGTCCCAGTTTGACCGCCAAGATACTAATATAACAAGCGCGCTCCATTATTCTCGGTTCTGTAAAACCAAAGCTCTGACCTTTCTCTTTTGCCATTATATCAATGGCAAATTTTGATAATACTTCAATCGCTTCTTTTGCCAGTTGAATTTGCTTTGTTTTTAGAGCACAAATTCCAATTTTGGTAACGGACTCAACTAACTCATCAAACACTAAATTTGAGTTAATTTTTTCAGCATGATGAACAAACCACTCTGGCTGATGCAAATACCAGCCTGCTTGGCTGATTAACTCGCTCTTTTCTTGTTGCCACTTCTTATCTTCTGAGAGCTCGAGTAGAAAGCAGCCAATATGCGCTATGATCTTGCCAAACGTGTCAATGAGTTGGTGGTCTGTGCTTTGCATTTGCTCTGATAGGTGTCTTAATGATCGCCTCAGCTCTTCTACCACGATTATGAATCTCTTCTTCCATCTATCTCGTTTTTTCTCATCAGTCTCTTTATCAACAGCTCTGGCAATATCAAAAATAACGCTTTCAATCTCATAATACGGTTTGGAAAGATTCCACTGGTTAATAAAATCCGATCTTAAAAATTCGGTACGAAATAAGGTATACGCCGACAAAATAATTGCCTGCAAATGCTCTATAAGAGATTTCATCTGAACTTCCAATGGCATTTTGTCTGAAGCAACTAACTTTTTAAAGAGAGATGTATAAGCCTTAATGACTTCGCCCCAGACAACATCCATTTTCTTAGTTAAGCCGTGATAGGCAATTTTGTCTAGCTGGGTAAAAATTGATAGAGGTTCGTGCTGCATGCCTGCGTCAATTGCGACAAGGCCAATTTTAGTATAAGCTCCCGCACTTTGGAAGAGAGCCTCCATACAGTCATGCTTTATAGCTGAAACCACAAGCTGATCAAAATAACCTCTGCACTGTTCAAAAATGGGATTCTCATAAGTTAAGTGCGATACATATCTTACGTGCCGGGCAGATATTGCTAGCCCCATTAATATCGAAATTACGTGAGTGACTCCAACGCCATCGTTATTCTTAATATAAACCTCTCCTTTTGAGACAAATTGTTCGAGGTTGGGGGTTAAGAAGTCTTGAGAGTCACTTGTGCCAACAAAAAACAATTCTGGAGAACGTAAAATAACAGAAGAACCACCCCTGATTTTAAGATAATGGTGGATGATATTGGAAGCTACTGTTAATGCCTGTCTGGCTATACGTTTCTCTTGTTGGGAAAGCAGTTTATCATGGTAATCAAAAAGATGATCGAGTCTAACATTTATATAGTTGAACCAGGGCTTTAATATTTGAAATGAGGCGGCAGTTGCCATTTCATGACTACTAGATTCTTTCTGGCCTGGTTGGTTTTTGAATAGTACTGCTGTTTCAGCTGCTACTTTGGCAATCTTATCAAGTTTTTTTATTGAATCTTTTTGTATGCGTTTCAAGCCACTTTGTGGTTTGATTCTGTCAAAAGTCCTCTTATATAACAAGTAAAGAAACCACAAAACAAGAGCGACGATAACTAATGACGATAGAATTACAAAGTCTATAATTTGTCCACTTAGGATATTCGCATTTCCCGAGGACAGTATTGCCAACACAAAGAAAAGGAGTGAGAAAAAGGCGATGGTCCAAAAGCTAATCTTTTGAAACCAATCCTGGCCAAAAATTTCGTATAAGCCGGCAGAGCTTTGTTGAGCCGCATTCTGCATCAACAATGTTGAGAATGAAAACACTATCGCAAGCACTCCAGCCAATGTTGCACCTATCGTTATGAACAGCGTGGAAGGGTCAGTTAACAAAATATTTCCTGAAAAATTCTTATGTAGGAATAATGCGGCTGCAACGATAAGGGAGAAATAGATCACTGAACTAATAAAAAAAGAGTGTTTTTGGAATAAGTTAAAGTGAATGGTTCGCAAATAACCTTTAATTCTAGATTTAGCCAGATAAAAATAAAAAACCAAACATCTTTTAACTTTATCTAATTTGGCAAACTTTAGTTTTAGGAAATGTTTTATTCTTAAAATATTAAAATGAACTTTCTACAATTTTAATCTCCTCCGGCGTGAGGCCGTAGAGTTTATAGATGAGCTGGTCGATTTGTTTTTCGTATTCGCGAACTTTGGCTTGCTTGGCGTTGCCTCCATCCGATCTCAAAGTATCGATTATTTTTGTAACAAGGTTTGCGGTTACATTTTGGGTGCTTTGATCAGCTTTCAAGATGGGAATGTCTATAATAGGCTCTTTGTCAATTTGATAATTGTTACCTTGCATTTTACCCTTATATTTCAGCCAAAATGCGATCAACTTTGAATTAAGCAATGCTGTCAAATATTTTAGATTGATTCGTTCTGACTTAATGACATAGAATGTTGCAGAAACATAACTATCAAAATCTGTATAGGTAAAGGTTGGCTCAGTACATTTTCTGACTGAAACGATTTTTTCTCCTTTAAAGAATCTTTCATCTCTTGCTCGATGTAAACCGTAAGGTCTATTATCTGAAGTTATCACTTTCTTAAACTGATCCAGATGTTTCTTTATATTCGGATATTGTTTGATTTTAACCAAATCTTTAAAACTGGAATCGGTATAAATTACCCAATGTTTATTTTGAGGTTTAGCATAATATTTGAAAAGTTCTTCCGTTGTATATTCCGGTTTAATAATTTTAATTTCTTTCTTTGTGAAGGGGATAGAGTCTTTCTTATCATCATTTAAAACAAAGATCCCTTGTCCTACTTTATACTTATCACCCAACATTCTTTGATTTTTCCTATTAAGGAAATCTTGAGGAAAAACAATACCTTGAGCGATTTCTGTTTTGCCATTAAGTTTAAAATTTCCTTTTCCAAGAATTTTATTCAGAATACTTACAACTTTAGCGTTACCAAATGTAATTGGTTTATCAATGTATTCTTTTCTGATAATTTTTGGATTTATGTATTCAACGTGTTTGTTATACTTTTTTAACAAAATATCTAAAATATCTGAAAACCCAACATCTTTTGAATAACTTAATTTTCGATAGTCCAAATCATAATTATCAACATCTTTTTCTTTCTTAAATATCATAATCATAGTTTGGATGCCTGAAATTTCAAAAATTTTATAATCCCCAAAGTCAATTAAATTTAGAATTTGAGTTTCGTTTATCACCTTTTTTCTCATTATCGAAGCACCATAACTTGTAACCCAATTATTTTGAGCAATAAATGTTAAAATTCCATTACTTTTTAATATATCTATTCCTATGCAAGCAAACATATACCATATATCCATCTTTCCTTTGTAATAATTGGAATTTCTTAAACCATCAAAAGCTTTTCGGTACGTGTATTCTTTAACATACGGCGGATTGCCGATGACTATATTAAAGCCATTATCTAAATTGGGGAAAAAGTAGCGGGGCTCAAAGAAAGCGACGGCTTCATGTTTGAAAATATTCAGATAGCTGTGCCACAGTTTAATTTCCCACTCTTTCTCAGCCATGACATTTTTATATCTGTTTTTAATAAAGTTAATGTCTTTTTCTTGATCATAGCCTTTAAACTTATTGCTAATTTCTTGTATTTTTTGGGCGCATTTATCACTAATAAGTTTTATGATTTTTCGTCTCAGATCTTTTTTATCTTCAGGCTTGCTGGTGTTGAAATAATGGCCGGTGAGTTGATCGAATTTGATGAAAAATGTATCTCTTATGTCGGCAAACAATCCGGTGTTGACTACGTTGGGCTCTGGCGCGGGGATCAATGTATTCGCTGTGACAATTTTGAAATCGAGATTTGGCAGCGGCTCCAGCCCGCGATTCGGTTCTCCGGGTTTTACGGTTTGGTCAACCAGTAGAGATATAAAGAAACGCAATTTAGCGATCTGGGTGGCAATGGGCTGGATATCCACTCCATAGATACATTGCTGGATGATGCCGAGTTTGCGCACATAGTTCCAGTTTTCATTTTCGAGCCGTTTCCTTACTTCAGTCTGCATATATGCTGGAAAGTTTTTAATGACCTTTTCAAACCAGAGTTTGTTTTCAGGATCAAGTTTATCTAATATATGAATCATTTTATGCAAGATACCCATGGGAAAGGCACCTGACCCGCATGCCGGATCGAGAATCTTGCAGACATCAATTGCCTGAATCAGCACTTCGGTTTCCCGCTCAGTAAAGGCGTGTTCTCTCTCGGTATAGGAAAAGAGAATATCCAATCCGGTGTCAGCATCTTCAGAAGTCATGATATTTTGCCCGGTCAGTTGCTGTTTCAAATAGGTTTTCAGGGATTCATCTACCATATAGTTTACAATTTCCCGAGGAGTGTAAAATGATCCGGTTTGTTTCCTAGCGGTGGTTTTTGTTTCCGGGTTGTAGCTGGCAAGTAGGTTTTCAAAGACTTTTCCTAAAAGTTCCGGGTCAAGAGCGATTTCCTCCTCTACTGGTGTATTTTCTTCGATGGTGAATTTATATTGATCCAGGATTGTGATAAGACCATAAACCGTAACTTTATTTTTCTTCTTATCGTCATAATCGCGGCTCAGATCAATATTCTTATACTCTCCAAAAAACAATTTATCAGGCATGATTACCTGTTTGGATCTTTTTGTGGAAAAGCCATCCAGCCTGATTTCGGTCGGATTGTCTTTATCTTTCTTCTGGTCAAGACATTCGAACAGTCCGCCATTCAGAAAAGGAATATTTTCAAACCAGGATAGCATTTTTCCTGGTTCTTGAAACAGTTCATCAAAACGGTACACAAGTGGATCGCCATATTCAGCAGGATTAAATCCTTTTTTAATAATTTTGCGGTCTGAGACTGGCTTATTGAGTGTTGCAAAAAACAGGTTTTGTAAAATTGCCTTGTAATAAATCGTATTGTCACTATTTTCACCAGTGAAATTTTTAAGGATTATTTTTAGAGAACGCACAGAAAATAGATCAGAGCTAATTAGCCCTTTTTCCTTCATAAACCAAACAAATAGCAGGCGGGTGAGCAAACGAATCAGGGATTCGCTCTGATGAGTATGATCTTTAATCATGTCAGATTCAGGGCGCATTTGTGGAAACTTTGCGTATTGAAGTGCCCAGAGATACCAATTGAACAGTTTTTGATAAAATTGTTTATTCAGTTCTTTGATATCCAGCGTTTCCCGCCAGGCTTTATGGAGTCCATCAAAATTAAATATTTTATACTTTTTGATAAGATAAGGTAAACTTAGGTCAAACAGTATTTCGGTATGAGCACGATGCGGTTCATGAATATCAATATTCCGGATCAGGGTGACCTTTTCCAGAACGTCTTTGCTGGTGTCGCGCTTATGCCGACGCCGTTCAATCACTGCAAGCGTTAAGGAATTATCATTTTTAAACAGAACAATTACCGGCATGGGCAATGGCTTGTTGATTTCCCGTGTAATTCTGGCAAGGTCGCTTCGGGTATAATGATCGGGTTTCAGCTCAATGGCATAGAATAAAAACGACTGAAACAGGTCCTTCTCAAAATCCGGACGGAATAGTGAATTTTGACCGGTCAGCTCTTCCGAAGTAATCTGAAAAATCATATTGGCATTTAGCCAGTTATCTGTCCGTGCTTTTTCGGAATTGAATTTATCGGATTTGACAAAATAGTCAATCCCAAGATCGATAGATCGAGTACTGTCATAGCCGAGGACGTTCAACATTTTTCTGGTATTTTGGACAATATCGCCATCGGCGAAAGCATGAATACTGTGTTTGATGTCTTGCTTTATTTTTATTTCATCCAAAATCATGATAGTTCCGTTTTTATTTTATGACAAGCCAGGTAATCAATTCAAAATCTGTGTCGTCAGTTACATTGCTGTCGTTTGTCGGGATTGTTGCGCCTCTATTGGTGAACAACTGATTGACAACCCTTCTTGAGAATGTTTTAGCAATGGATTTAATCGCGAGTTTGAGCAGATTATTATAGGTTTTCATATCATTGCCGTTATGAGTTTCCCGGTCAAATTTCCGGCAGAGCTCTTCCAACGGTTTTGTTTTCCCAATACAGAGCATGCGATAAATCTCAAGTATTTGTTTTGGATGCGTGAAGGTAAAGCGCACGACTCTGTCATCCCGAATATACACCAGGAAATAGGGCTGAAGCGGATTAACTTTTTCATTTCCTTCGGTACTGCCCTTTTGCTTCAGACAAAAAATGACTCCCGGCTGGATAATATCGGCAACACCCTGTTCAAACAGAGATGTTTGTCCGATGGCATGTGGTACGACTGCATATAATCCCAAAGGCGCGTTTTCCAACAGATCTTTGTTGGCATCGATATAATTAGCCAGTTCAATTCGAAAATCATCCAGGGTAAAGTCGCTTAGATTCACGGTTTCATTGAAATCTTCCAGATCGAGAATTTCATCTTTAAGCCTGAGTAATTGCTTGTCTCTATACTTAAGATTATCTGTAACCAGATTTTTAATTTCATCCGGTTTTAAAATATTATCCTCAGCCGTTGCGGTAATATCCACTAAAGCCATTCGCGCTTCGACACGATGCTTCAATTTGATATAATGATCCAGATCTTTCGTTGGCCAGAAGTTCACCAGTTGCACTTCCGGATTGTGGCTACCTATCCGATCTATCCGACCAAAACGCTGGATAATCCTCACCGGATTCCAATGTATATCATAGTTAATCAGATAATCACAGTCTTGTAAGTTTTGACCTTCCGAAATACAATCTGTGGCGATAAGTATATCAATTTCACCTTCCTGGGGCATACTTTGAATCTGGTTTCTTCTTTTAGCAATCGGTGAAAAGTTGGTCAGTATGCTGCCATACTCCGATTGACCTTTATATCCTTTAGGCATAAAAGTACTTCGTGAATTTCCAGTGCCTCCGGTCACCAAAGCGATGTGAACTTTCAAATTTTCTAATGCCCAGTCTTTGATTTGATCATATAGATATTGAGCCGTATCCGCAAAAGCAGTAAATATCAATACTTTTTTATTGGGTTTCCCGTAATTGTTAAGAGTGGGATTTTTAACTTTATTCTCAATCAGGTATTTTAATTCTTTTAATTTAGCATCTTTTTCAGGAATTACTGAGACTGAGGCATTATACAATACACTAAGTTGGTCCTTATCTTTTTTCAAATCGATCAGCCATTTATCCAGTTCCAAATGATCGAGGTTAAAAGTCAGTTTTTTACCAACTTCCAGTGCATCTTTCAATTCTTCATCGTCTAAAGCATCAATTTCCAAATTTGAAATATCAAAGTCGGGATCTTTTCGCATTTGCTGAAAATTCTTAATCTTTGCTTCGAGTCCCTCAATTTTTTTGATCGTTCGATCCATGGTAATCTCAAAAGACTCAATCGAACTTTCCAGGCGTTTCATGAAATTGATTTTCATCATTCCAATTAAAAAACTTTCACGATCTCTCTGGGTAAATTGAATAAACCCGGACGTACGTGCTTTTTGTTCGTAATATTTTATGAATTTATCTTTGACATATCGAGAAGGATTGAATAATGATAGTGCATATTGTTCAATCTCTTCATTTAATTTATCATAAGATAAAAATCGTCCGGTTAAATCAATTTCAGAATAACGGGAGTCAGGTTTCAGGCGTTTTGGAAAGCCGCCTATTTTACTAATCTCATCTTTATAATACCGCAGGATATGTTTTCTTGAACGCGCAATCGTTAGTTCGTCAAGAAGTTTGAAAAATGCCGAATCAAGATCGGCTAACAAATCTCTCGATGTTTTTTTCTCTTTAATCCTTTGTTTAGTCCAATTGGTAAACATCTGTTGAGCAACTCTCAGTGTTTCGGATATACTCTGAATACCCATAGATTCGGGATCGGAAAAAGCATTATCTGAGTCTTCAGTAATAAAAGCGATCTGGTTTCGCAAATCGCTTAATGTGTTATTTACAGGAGTTGCAGAAAGCATCAGGACTTTGGTTTTGCCGCCTTTCTTAATAATATCCTGCATTAACCGCTCATACCGGCTTAGTCGAACCACATTTCCTTCTTCGTCACGTTTCCCTTTAGTGTTGTTCCTGAAGTTATGTGACTCATCG